>JAEULF010000108.1 GCA_016793965.1 Alphaproteobacteria bacterium
GAGTCCCCCGCATGTACCAGCCGGCGCATCACCGCGAGGACGGGATCGAGGCGCAGCATGACCTCATCCGCGCCCATCCGCTCGGCCTGCTGGTCTCGGCGGGGCCGGGCGGGCTGATGGCGAACCTGGCGCCGTTCCTGATCGATCCGGCGGCCGGCGCGCGCGGCACGCTGCGCTGCCATCTCGCGCGCGCCAACCCGCAATGGCGCGACCTCGCCGCGCTCGGCGCGCAAGGCGGCGAGTGCCTGGTGGCGTTCCAAGGTGCCGAGGGCTACGTCACGCCGTCCTGGTACGCGACGAAGCGCGAGACCGGCAAGGTCGTGCCGACATGGAACTACGTGGCCGTGCAGGTCCGGGGAACGCCGCGGGTCGTCGAGGACGCGGCCTGGCTGCGCGCGCTGGTCGAGGCGCTGACGGCGACCCACGAGGCCGGCCGCGCTGCGCCCTGGAAGGTGTCCGACGCGCCGGACGACTTCATCGCCGCGCAGCTGCGCGGCATCGTCGGCGTCGAGATCCCGATCGCCCGCAGCGAGGGCAAGTGGAAGGTCAGCCAGAACCGGCCGGCGCCGGACCGGGCGGGCGTGGTCGAGGGCCTGCGCGCGCAGGGCGCTTCAGGCGAAGCCATGGCGGCGCTGGTCGCTGCCCGCGGCGGGAAGCCGTAGCGCGGACGCGAGCCCGGCGCGCCGTTGACCTGGATCATGGAGCACGTCCGGCTTGCAGCGCATGAAGGCGGTCGCCGTCCGACACGGAACCGCTTGGCATGCCCCGATCCGATACTCCCGACCGGCGCCGCGAGATCGAAGCGGTGCTCGGCATCGGCCAGGCCGCGCGCCGGCCGCTCTGGCGCCGGCCGCTGGCCTGGGCCGGCGCGGTAGCGGTTGCGGCCGCGCTCGCAGCGCTCGTCCGGCTCGGCAGCGACGGCAAGAGCGCCACGCGCTACGTCACCGACATCGCGACGCGTGGCGAGCTGACGGTCGTCGTCACGGCCACCGGGTCGGTGCAGCCGACCAAGAAGGTCGACGTGTCCAGCGAGCTGTCCGGCACGGTGCGCCGCGTGCTGGTGGACTACAACACCCCGGTCAAGGCCGGACAGGCGCTGGCCGAGCTCGACACCGACAAGCTCACGGCGACCGCCGAGAGCGCCCGCGCCCGCCTCGCAGCGTCCCGGGCCAAGGCGGCGGAGGCCGAGGCGACGGTCGCGGAGAAGCAGCGCGACCTCGAACGCAAGCGCACGCTCGCCGAGCGCCAGGCCGCCTCGGCGCATGACCTCGACGCGGCGCGCGCCGCCGCCGACCGGGCGATCGCCGGCCTCGCCAGCGCGCGGGCCGAGATCGCCGTCGCCGAGGCCGAGGCGCGCCTGGCCGACATCAACCTGGCCAAGGCCTGCATCTGCTCGCCGATCGACGGCGTGGTGCTGAAGCGCAACGTCGATCCCGGCCAGACCGTCGCGTCGTCGTTCCAGGCGCCCGTCCTGTTCTCGATCGCCGAGGACCTGAAGCAGATGGAGCTGCAGGTCGATGTCGACGAGGCGGACGTCGCCCTGGTGCGCGTCGGCCAGGCGGCGAGCTTCTCCGTCGACGCCTATCCCGAGCGCAGGTTCCCGGCCGCGATCCGCGAGGTGCGCCTGGCCTCGGAGACCGTGCAGGGCGTCGTCACATACAAGGCGGTGCTGGCGATCGACAACGCGGCGCTGCTGCTGCGCCCGGGCATGACGGCGACGGCCGAGATCGTCGTGCAGGAGATCAAGGACGCGCTGCTCGTGGCGAACGCAGCCTTCCGCTTCGCCCCGCCCGCGGACGCGGCGGAGCAGGACGGCCGGAGCTTCCTGCAGCGCCTGCTGCCCGGCATGCCGCGCTTCCGGCCGCCGAGCAAGCCGGAGGACGGCCGGAGCAAGCGCGTCTGGACGCTGCGCGACGGCGCGCCGGTCGCCGTGCCGGTCGTCGCCGGCGCCAGCGACGGCAAGCGGACGCAGGTCGTGGCGGGCGACCTCGCGGCCGGCCAGGCCGTCGTCATCGACGCGATCCAGAGGAAGCGCTGAGATGCCCGCCGCGCCGGCGCGCATCGAGCTGAGCGGCGTGACGAAGGTCTACGGCGCCGGCGCCGGCGCGGTGCGCGCGCTCGACGGCGTGGACCTGCGCATCGCGGAGGGCGAGTTCGTCGCCATCATGGGACCGTCAGGCTCCGGCAAGTCCACCGTCATGAACATCCTGGGCTGCCTCGACGTGCCGAGCGGCGGCGACTACCGCTTCGAGGGCGTCGAGGCCGGCCGCCTCGGGCGGCGCGAGCGCACGCTGCTGCGGCGGCACTACCTCGGCTTCGTGTTCCAGGGCTTCAACCTGCTCGCCCGCACCAGCGCCGTGGACAACGTCGAGCTGCCGCTCACCTATCGCGGCGCGCCGCCGGAGGAGCGGCGGGCGCGGGCCCTGCGCGCCCTCGCGCTCGTCGGCCTCGAGGGACGCGAGAGCCATGCGCCGTCCGAGCTCTCGGGCGGGCAGCAGCAGCGCGTCGCCATCGCCCGCGCGCTGGTGACGCAGCCGGCGGTGCTGCTCGCCGACGAGCCGACCGGGAACCTCGACACGCGCACCAGCCGCGAGATCATGGAGCTGGTGGCGCGGCTGCATCGCGACCGCGGCATCACCGTCGTCATGGTGACGCACGAGAGCGACGTCGCCGCCTTCGCGCGCCGCGTCGTGCGCTTCGTCGACGGGCGCATCGACTCGGACACGGCGAGCTGAGCGGAGGGCGCGGCCGTGCTGCTCGATGCCCTGCTCCTCGCGCTCCAGGCGATCCGCCGCAATGCGCTGCGCTCGGCGCTGACGGTGCTCGGCATCGTCATCGGCGTTGCGGCCGTGATCGCGATGGTGACCATCGGCAACGGCACGACGGCGAAGGTGACGGCCGACCTTGCCAAGCTCGGCTCCAACATGCTGTTCGCGCGTCCCGGCCAGTTCGGCCCCGGCCGCGCCTCGTCCGAGGCCAAGCCCTTCACCCAGCGCGACGTCGAGGCGATCCGGACCCAGCTCCGCGGCATCCGCGCGGCGGCGCCGATCGCCCAGCGCACGGCGGTCGCCGTCGCCGGCCCGGAGAGCCGCAGCACGACCGTCGCCGGCACCGACAACGACTACTTCGTCGCGCGCGACTGGCGGCTCGCGGCCGGGCGGCAGTTCCTGGACGGCGAGCTGCGCGCCGGCCGCGCCGCCTGCGTCATCGGCAAGACGGTGCGCGACAAGCTGTTCGGCAGCGCCGACCCGCTCGGCCAGGCGATGCGCCTGCGCAACGTCGCCTGCGAGGTCGTCGGCGTGCTCGAGCCGAAGGGCCAGTCGAGCTTCGGCACGGACCAGGACGATTTCGTCCTGGTGCCGCTGCGCATGCTCCACCGCCGCCTGGCGGGCAACACCGACGTCCAGACGATCCTGCTCTCGGCGCGCGACGGCACGGACACCGCCAAGGTCCAGGCAGATGTCGAGCGCCTGCTGCGCGAGCGCCGCGGCATCGCGGCCGGCGCCGAGGACGATTTCTCGGTGCGCGACATGCGCGAGGTCGTGCAGGCGACGATCGCCACGACCGCCGTCCTCACCGGCCTGCTCGGCGCCGTCGCCGCGGTCAGCCTCCTCGTCGGCGGCATCGGCATCATGAACATCATGCTGGTGTCGGTGACCGAGCGGACGCGCGAGATCGGCATTCGGCTTGCCATCGGCGCGCTGGAGCACCAAGTCCTCATGCAGTTCCTGATCGAGGCGGTGGTGCTCTCGCTGTTCGGCGGGCTCCTGGGCGTGGCGCTCGGCCTGGCGCTCGCCGCGGCGGCGGCCGCCGCGATCGAGGTGCCGTTCCAGGTCGATCCGGGGATCGTCGTGCTCGCCTTCGCGTTCTCCGCGCTGGTCGGCGTCGCCTTCGGCTTCGTGCCGGCCCGCCGGGCCGCGCGGCTCGACCCGATCGAGGCGCTGCGGCACGAGTAGATCGTCGTTAACGAGGTACGAATGATCGGCGCGGTATCCTATGATCGAACCGACCGCGCGCCGCTTCGCCCTGGCCCAGGAGCGGCTCCGGTCCTCGCGGCGGCACCCTGAAGACGGAGGACCCGGCCAGCCATGTCGGCGACCGAACCGGATTTCCTGCGACCGTTCATCGAGGCCGCCCGGACGGGGCGGCCCGTGGTGCTGCCGCGCCAGGCGCCGGTGCAGCCGCCCGAGCCCCAGCCGCACCCGGCCGCCGCCCCGCTCGGCGAGATTCCGGCGGAGTTCCTCGCCGACTTCCCTGACGTCAGCCCGCGCGACGCCGGCACGGCGCTGCCGGGCGAGCTGCCGCCCGACCTCGCCTTCGAGCCGTCCAACGACGACGTCGCCGCGGCCGCGTCCGTCCTGCCCTCGACCGTCAACCTGGCGGCGCATGCCGTCGAGCCCGAGCCGCGGCGCGCTGCCGCGCGGCCCGCGCCGATCGCCGCGCCGCCGCCGCGCCCGCTGGCCCAGCAGGCGGCACGTCCGGCAGCCGCCGCGCCGCCGCGCGCGCCGGTTCGGGAGCAGGCCGTCCCTGACCGCTCGGGCCCGTCCCCGTCCGACGCGGCGGACGAGCCGCCGCAGCTGCCGTCCTGGTGGCCGCAGAACTTCGCGCTCAGCTGGGGCGGACTGTTTCGCGGCTTCGTCTTCCTGGCGCTGGTGTTCTTCATCGCCGCGACGATCGAGATCTATTTCAGCGTCGTCCGCCCGCTGGCGGTCAACGAGCGGCTCAACGACTTCCGCGGCAAGCTCGAGCAACAGATCGGCAAGATGCGCGACGAGCTGGCCGCTGCGGAGAGCCAGCTCGCCGCCGCGCGCGCCGGCGCCGCCGAGGCCGAGCGCCGGCGCGCCCAGGCGATCGAGGAGGCCGCGCGCCCCGCCGATCGCGCCGCCGACCGCGCCGCCGACCGGCCGGGCAAGCCGCTCAGCCGCGACGAGGCGCAGCGCCTGCGCGAGCTCGAGCGCGAGACCGCGCGCAAGGACCAGGAGATCGCGCAGCTCAAGCGCGGCATCGCCGAGCTGCGCACGGACTCCAAGCGGCTGGCCACGAGCCCGCAGCCGGTCGAGATGGCCCTGGAGGAGCGGCGCAAGTTCGTGATCGAGGAGTTCATCAGCAAGGTCGCGATCCTGGCCAACCGCAACGCCATCCACCTGGCCTTCGTGCGCGCTCTGTCCGACGCCGCCAAGGCCTACGACGCGCAGACCCTGCCCTTCCCCGACACCTTCGTGCGCGACCAGTTCCTGCGCAGCTACCCCAAGCTGCGCTCGATCCAGCTGTTCCAGACCGGGCGCGAGATCATCGAGGCGCAGCTCGGCAGCGTCGAGTTCGAGATGCTCGAGCCGCAGACGCGCCAGCGCATGCAGGACCGCGTGCGCGCCTTCCTGATCGCGCCGAACTCGCTCTCGAGCCCGCTCGTCATGGAGGTCGCGGCCGGCATCACCGCGCCGGAGTTCAACGACGAGGTGAAGCGGCTGGAGACGTCGTTCCGCAACCTGTTCGGCGACCTCGAGCGGCTGCGCCAGGCGCTGCTGAGCGGCGGCTAGGCCGCCGATTGCGCTTCAGAAGGCGAGCGGCCCTAGGGTACGCCTGCGCAGGAAGCGTTTCGCCCTCGCGATGCCATAATCTTGCGGCTAGGTTCCACGCCACGCACTCGTGGAACGAAGGGCCTGGGCCATGCCGCGTCTCTTTCTTCTGGCTGGAGCTCGCATCGCGATCGTCGTCCTCTTGGGCACGCTCGTCGCCTGCGCCACCATGCCGCCGCAGGTCCTGACCGAGGTGACGCGCTTCACGACTTGGCCGGCCGCGGACGGCAAGCCCGTCGGCGCCGGACGGAGCTTCGCCGTCGCGCCGCTCGCCGCGGACGGCGACAAGGGCCTGGAGTTCCAGGCCTATGCCGAGCTCGTGGCGCGCCAGATGGAGGCGCATGGCTTCAAGCGCGCCGCCGAGGGCGCCAAGCCGGTTCTCGACGTGCGCCTGGCCTACGAGGTCGATGGCGGGCGGCAGGAGCTCAGGCGGACGCCGCGTTTCGACTACGTCTACGAGACCTACGTGACACGCTACGGGCAGCTCTACACCGCGCCGCGCTTCGCGTATGTCGGCGACACCGTCTCCGCGTACATGGCCTTCACGCGCACCGTCGAGCTGAAGATCCTGGAGCATGGCGCCGACGGCAAGGCAGCGCCCGCCTTCGAGGGGCGCGCGCGCAGCACCGGCGGGGGGAGCCAGATGGCCCCCGTCATGCCGCAGATCGTGGCCTCGATCTTCCAGGGCTTCCCCGGGCGCAACGGCGAGACCTACCGCGTGACCTTGCCCGCCGGAGCGCCTGAAGCGACGATCCCGGCAACGCCGCCCGCTTCGACGCCGCCTGCTTCGACGCCGCCTGCCGCCACGGACGCCAAGCCGGAGAGCAAGCCAGACCAGCCGAAGAGCTGAGCGCCGCGACCGGCTCCGCCTGCGACGTCCTGCCGCGATGGCAGGGAGCCGCGGCCCGATGCTAGGCTTTCCCGCGGTAAGCGGAGCGCAACGAAGATCGTGCGATGCTGATCGCGGCGCGGGAACCAGCGGCGGGCACGGGGCAGAGCGGGACATGGCGGACCAGGGCAACAGCAAGCACGAGCAGCCTGTGGATTCAGTTCTCGCGCAGACCCAGCTCGACTTGATCCGCCGCACCGCGCAACTGCTCGGCGACCCGCGCCCGGCGGCGCGCGCGGTGCTGCGCGCCAACATCGAGGCGATCGACCACCTGAACGCCGCCCTCTCCGCCGCCGACCGGGCTCGCCGCGCCGCGGAATCCGAGCTGCCGATCCGGCCGTTGGCCAAGGTCGCGGGCTAAGGTCGCGAGCGGCAAGGACGGCAGGCATGCCGCCGTCGAACGCCACCGTCGCCCAGGCGCTCGCCGCCGCGCTGCAGCGCCACGGCGTGACCGTCGCCTTCGGCCAGAGCATCCCCTCGGCGTTCCACATCGCCGCCCCGGCCTTCGGCATCCGCCAAGTCGGCTACCGCACGGAGAACGCCGGCGGCGCCATGGCGGACGGCTACGCGCGCGTCTCCGGCAAGGTGGCCGTCGTCACCGCCCAGAACGGGCCGGCTGCCGCGCTTCTGGTCGCGCCCCTCGCCGAGGCGCTGAAGGCCAGCGCGCCCGTCGTGGCGCTCGTGCAGGACATCGCGCGGCCGGACCGCGACCGCAACGCGTTCCAGGAGCTCGACCACTTCGCGCTGTTCTCCGGCGTCGCCAAGTGGGTGCGCCGGGTCGACCTGGCGTCGCGGCTCGACGACTACGTCGACATGGCCTTCGCCGCGGCGGCGAGCGGAAGGCCGGGCCCGGCCGTGCTGCTGCTGCCCTTCGACCTGCTCAACGAGCCGGAAGCGGCGGCAAGCACCGCGTCCGGCCGGCGCGCCGCGTCCCTCGGCCGCTTCCCGCTCGACCGCAGCGCGCCCGACCCCGAGCGCGTCGAGGCGGCCGCCGACCTGATCGCCGGCGCGGCGCATCCCCTCATCGTGGCGGGCGGCGGCGTGCATCTCTCCGGCGCCGCTGCCGCGCTCGCCGCCTTGCAGCGCACGGCCGCGCTGCCGGTAGCGACGACACCGATGGGCAAGGGCGCAGTGGACGAGACCGATCCGCTGTCCCTCGGCGTCATCGGCTACTTCATGGGGCCCAACGGCGCCACGCGGCCGATGAAGCCGCTGCTCGACCGGGCCGACGTCGTGCTCTTCGCCGGCGCGCGCACGAACCAGAACGGCACGGACAGCTGGCGCCTGTTCCCCACAGGCGCGCGCTTCATCCACATCGACGTGGACGGGCAGGAGATCGGCCGCAACTACGAGGCGCTGCGCCTCCAGGGCGACGCCAAGCTGGCGCTGGAGGCCCTGGCGGCGGCTCTCGTCCGGCGCGACCTCGCCAAGCGGCACGCCGGCGCCTCTGCGCTGCGCGCGGCGGTCGCGGCGGCGCGCGCGCGCCACTTGGCCGACACGGCGGCGCTGCGCGCCTCACCGGCAAGCCCGATCCGGCCGGAGCGGCTGATGGCCGAGATCGACGCGCAGCTGCGCCCGGACGACGTCGTCGTCGCCGACGCGAGCTACGCCACGGTCTGGACGGCCAACTACCTGACCGCGCGCGCCGCCGGGCAGCGCTTCGTGACCCCGCGCGGCATCGCCGGCATCGGCTGGGGGCTGCCGATGGCGCTCGGCGCCAAGGCGGCCCTGCCCGATCGCCGCGTCCTGTGCGTCGTCGGCGACGGCGGCTTCGCCCATTGCTGGGCGGAGATGGAGACGGCGCTGCGCATGGCGCTGCCGGTGGCGCTCGTCGTCCTGAACAACGGCATCCTGGGCTTCCAGAAGCACGCCGAGCTGGTGCGCTGGGGCGCCCATTCCGACGCCGTCCAGTTCAGCGCAGTGGACCATGCGGCGATCGCGCGCGCCTGCGGCTGCACCGGCATCCGCGTCGAGGAGCCCGCGGCGATCGCGCCTGCGCTGCGCCAGGCGCTGGCCGCCGACCGGCTGACGGTCCTCGACGTCATGGTCGCGCGCGACGCGTACCCGCCCCTGGGATTCTACGAGGGAAAGATCGAGCGCTTCGTGTGATGCTCGCTTGCCCGCGTTGCGGGCGCGATCCGTCCCCGCCTGCCCAGGAGCCCTGCCCGATGTCCCGTCCCGCCTCCGAGTTCCTGCACCCCGCGGCGCCCGACATCGCGGCGCTCTGGCCCGGGCACAACGCCACGGCGCGCTCGCGCTCCCTCTACGAGCGCGCGATCAAGGTGATGCCCGGCGGCTCGACGCGCGCGGGCGCCTACATGGCGCCCTATCCGCCCTACGTGGCGCGCGGCCAGGGCTGCCGCGTCTGGGACGTGGACGGCAACGAGTACCTCGACTTCGCCAACAACTTCTTCTCGCTCGTGCACGGCCACGCGCATCCGCGCATCCTCGACGCCATGACGCGCATGGCGCGGAACGGCCTGGCCTTCGGCCTGCCGACCGAATCCGACGTGCTGCTGGCCGAGCACCTGCATGCGCGCTCGCCGGTCCTCGAGCATATCCGCTTCATGAACAGCGGGACCGAGGCGATCATGCAGGCGATCAAGTGCGCCCGCGCGGCCACCGGCCGGCCGAAGATCGCCAAGGTCGAGGGCGCCTATCACGGCAGCTACGACCATATCGAGATCAGCCTCGATCCGACGCCGGAGAATTGGGGCGACGACCTGCCGGTCTCGATCCCGTTCCAGAAGGGGACGCCGCCGGCCGTCGCCGCGGACACGGTCGTCATCCCGTTCAACGACGTCGCGCGCACGCACCGCGCCATCGAGGCGCATGCGAGCAAGATCGCGGCGGTGATCGTCGACCCGCTCCCCTCGCGCGTCGGCATGGTCCCGGCGACCGACGCGTACCTCAAGGCGCTGCGCGAGATCTGCACGCGCCACGGCATCCTGCTCGTGTTCGACGAGATCATCAGCTTCCGCCTCGGTCATGGCGGCGCGCATCGGCTGTTCGGCGCGGAGCCGGACCTGGTGGCGCTGGGCAAGGTGATCGGCGGCGGCCTCCCCATCGGCGCCGTCGCCGGCAAGGCAGCGGCGATGAGCGTCTTCGACAACCGCAAGGGCAAGCCGCCGCTCTCGCACAGCGGCACCTTCACCGCCAACCCGGTCACCATGGCGACGGGCCTGGCCTGCATGGAGCTGCTGACGCCTGATGCCTATGCGCAGCTCGACGCGCTGGGCGCGCGCCTGCGCGACGGCGCCAACGCGCTGCTGCTGCAGAAGGGCATCGCCGGCATCGTCACGGGCATGGGCTCGCTCTTCCGCATCCATCTCGGCAAGACGGACGTGCACGACTACCGCTCGCAATGGCCGAGCGACGCGCAGCGCGGCCAGATCGCGCGGCTGCATCGCTTCTTCATGGCGAGCGGCATGCTGCTCACGCCGAACTGCTCGGGATCGCTCTCCACGCCGATGACGGAGGCCGAGATCGACCGATTCCTCGCCGTCCTCGCCGAGGGCATCGACGCGGTGGCGTGAGAGCGCGTCTCTCCCTCGGCACCTAGTGATGCGTGACCATGCCCAGGCTCGGCCAGGCCGGGCGGGTGGCGACGTCCTTGGAGCCGCAGGACGAGCAGCGCATGCGGGCGCCGATCTCCGGCACCGCCATGGCCGGTCCGAGCTGCGCGACGAGCAGGCGCGTGGCCGACGTCGCGTTGTGGCCGCAGCGGTTGCACCAGCAGAAGACGTCCACGCCCTCGGCCGACAGATCGGCCAAGGTGACGGGCCGGCGCGCCTCCGCCTCGGCCGCGCGCTCGATCTGGCGCTTCATCTGCGACATCGGGACCTCGCCTGGCCACCCGGCAGGCGCCGGATTGAGAACGTATTAAGAACATCGGACCGAGTCAACGGCAGCCCCGCCGGTCGCCAGAGCGATCGCATGTGCGCGGCACCTCACTTTCCGCCTCCCATAGGCGACCGCCATGCGCATTGCCGTCCGCAGGGCCGACGCGATAGTCCGAACGGCATGAGCACAGACATCCACGGCGCCCTCGCCCGCTGGGTCGACGCCCGGCACGCCGAGCAGGTCGCGCTCCTCGCCGCGATCGTCCGCCTGCCCACCGACACGCCGCCGGGCGACAACGCGCTGGCAGCCGAGCGCATCGCGACGCTGCTGGAGGCGCGCGGCCATGCGGTCGAGCGCCATCCCGTCGACCTGGCGGCGCTGCCCGGCTACGGCCTCAAGAGCGCCGTCAACCTGGTCGCGCGCAAGCGGTTCGGTCCAGGCGGCAGGACGATCGCCCTCAACGCCCATGGCGACGTGGTGCCGCCCGGCGCGGGCTGGACGCGGCCGCCTTACGGCGCGATCGTCGAGGACGGCCGGATGTACGGGCGCGGCGTCGCCGTCTCCAAGTCGGACATCGCCGCCTACGCCTTTGCCGTCGAGGCCCTGGCGGCAGCGGCGCCGCCCCGCGCGGGCGCCGTCGAGCTGCACGTCACCTTCGATGAAGAGCTCGGCGGTCTCGCCGGCCCAGCCTGGCTCCTGGAGCGCGACATCGTTCGCCCGGACCTGGCGATCTGCGCCGGCTTCTCCTACGGCGTGGTGACCGCGCATAACGGCTGCCTGCACCTGGAGGCGACGTTGCGCGGCCAGGCGGCGCACGCCGCGACGCCGGAGAGCGGGCGCGATGCCATCAAGGCCGCCCTGTCGGTCGCGGCACGGCTCTATGCGCTGCAGGCGGAAATCGGCAGCAGGCCCTCGCAGGTCCCAGGGATCGGCGCGCCGACCCTCAACATCGGGACCATCGCCGGCGGCATCAATGCCAACGTCGTGCCCGACCGCGCCGTCCTTGCGATCGAGCGGCGCACGACGCCCGAGGAGGACCAGGATGCGGCCGAGCGGGCGCTGCGTGCCGCCATCGAGTCAGCGGCCGCGTCGCATGACGGCATCTCGGTCGCGATCCGCCGCCTGCTGCGCGCCGACCCGCTGCGGCCCGCCCCCGGGCAGGCGCCCCTGGCCGCGCTGCTCCAGGCGCACGGCTCGCGCATCTTCGACACGTCGGTCGCGGTCGGGGGCTCGCCGCTCTACACGGACGCGCGGCACTACGGGCGCGCCGGCTGCCCGGCGGTGCTCTACGGCGCCGGGCCGCGCACCATTCTCGAGGCCAACGCCAAGCGCGCGGACGAGAACCTGCTGCTCGACGATCTCCGGCGCGCGACGCAGGTCATCGCGGCAACGCTGCGCGACCTCTTGGAGTGAGCTCAGGAGACCAGCGTGAAGCTCGGCTTGTCGATGGCGGCGAGCGCCTCCGCCAGGCTGCGCGCGCGCTTCAGCGAGCGCGGCCCGGAAAAGGCCTCGAACCACACCGGGCGCTTTGACCCCGCGCCGACGATCTTGGCGACGGTGAAGAGCGGCCGGTCGAAGCTGTGGCGGAAGATCGAGAACAGCGCGAAGCCCGGACCGTGGTCCATGGCGTAGTCGCGCCATTCGCCTGTGGCGACGCGGGCGCCGTAAAGGGCCAGGAGCTGCTGCAGCTCGACGCGCGTGAAGTATGTGGTCTTCTGCGACCGGGGGCCCTTGCGGCTCGCGCTGCCGGGGCCCCGGCGACGTATATCCTCGAGGCTGACCACGCTCCCCATACGCGTTTCACCCGCTGTTGGCGTCACACCGATGAAATGATTCCAGAGTCCGGCGGCGGAAGTCCAGCCGGATGCATGGTCCGAAAGCCGGAGAGCCGGGTTAACGGGCGTTAACGTGCGAGCCTGGGAACGGGCATTCCGTCCCCGGCCGGGTGGGGCGAGACGCCGGCCTGCGGCCGCCCCTCACCATGAGGTCATCGCTGTCCTCATCCCGAGGAGGGCGCGAGAGCGCCCGCCTCGAGGCATGAACCGCGACGGAGAGCGCTACACCCGCTCCAGCAGCAGCGCGATGCCCTGGCCGACGCCGATGCACATGGTGCAGAGCGCGGTCTTCGCTCCCCGCTTGTGCAGCTCCGTCGTCGCCGTGAGTGCCAGCCGCGCGCCCGACATGCCGAGCGGGTGGCCAAGCGCGATGGCGCCGCCGTTCGGGTTCACGTGCGCGGCGTCATCGGGCAGGCCCAGCTGGCGCAGCACGGCGAGCGCCTGCGCGGCGAAGGCCTCGTTGAGCTCGACGACGTCGACGTCGCTCATCTTGCGCCCGGCGCGCTCCAGCAGCTTGCGCGTCGCCGGCACCGGCCCGATGCCCATGACGCGCGCGGCCACGCCGGCCGAGGCCGCGGCGACGATGCGCGCGCGCGGCGTCAGCCCGTGCGCCTTCGCCGCCGCTTCCGACGCCACGATCATGGCGCAGGCGCCGTCGTTGACGCCGGACGCGTTGCCGGCCGTCACCGAGCCGCCCTCGCGGAAGGGCGCCTTCAGCTTGGCGAGCGCGTCCAGGGTGGTCTCGCGCGGGTGCTCGTCCTTGTCGACGACGACAGGGTCGCCCTTGCCCTTGGGCACGCTGACGGGGACGATCTCCTCGCCGAGCCTGCCGCTCTTCTGCGCCGCCAGCGCCCGCTGCTGGCTCCTCAGCGCGAAGGCGTCCTGGTCAGCGCGGCTGACCTGGAACTCCGCGGCGACGTTCTCCGCCGTCTCGGGCATGGAGTCCGTGCCGTGCGCCCTCTTCATCGCCGGGTTGACGAAGCGCCAGCCGATCGTCGTGTCGTAGATCTGGGCGTCGCGCGAGAAGGCCGCATCGGCCTTGCCCATGACGAAGGGCGCGCGCGACATGCTCTCGACGCCGCCGGCGACGAGCAGGTCCGCCTCGCCGGCCTTGATCGCGCGCGCCGCCGTGGCGAGCGCATCGAGCCCCGAGCCGCACAGCCGGTTGATGGTCGAGCCGCTCACCGCCACCGGCATGCCCGACAGCAGCGCCGCCATGCGCGCGACGTTGCGGTTGTCCTCGCCGGCCTGGTTGGCGCAGCCCAGCACGACGTCGTCCAGCCGTTGCCAATCGACCTTGCCGTTGCGCGCCATCAGGGCCTTGAGCGGGAGCGCCGCCAGGTCGTCGGTGCGCACGGTCGCCAGAGCGCCGGCGTAGCGGCCGATCGGCGTGCGCACGCCGTCGCAGAGATAGGCCTCGGTCATGGGATCTCCTCGGAACTGCCGGCGGCCTCGGCGGCGGCGTGGGCGGCCACGACGCGGCGCAGCCAGGGCGACGCGCGGTAGCGGTCCTCGCCATAGACCCGCGCCAGGTTGTCGAGCACGGCCAGGATCTGGGCGTAGCCGACCGCCTGGCCCCAGGCGAGCGGGCCGCGCGGGTAGTTGACGCCCTTGGTCATCGCCAGGTCGATCGCCTCGGGCGAAGCGATCCGCGCTTGCACGGCGTCCATCGCCTCGTTGACCAGCATGGCGAGCGTGCGCATCACCACGAGGCCAGGGACGTCGTCGATGTCGCTGACGCGGAAGCCCAGAGCCTGGAAGAAGCCGATCGCCGCCAGACGGGCGCTCGGGTCGGCCTTGTCGGAGGCCGCGACCGCAATGCGCTTGGCCTCGCCGTAATCCAGGCAGAGGTCGTAGAGCACCAGCGCGTGCTGGTCCTGGACACCGCGCAGCGTCGCCGGCAGGCCGTCGGTGAGCCGCAGCACGGCGCCGTCAACGATGATCGCGGCGCGGTGGTCCTTGGTCTCGATGCGCGTGAGCGGCAAGCCGCTCTTCTCGATGCGCCCGACCAGGCCCTGGGCGGCG
>JAEULF010000116.1 GCA_016793965.1 Alphaproteobacteria bacterium
ATGCCGAAGATCATCTGCCCGGTGTCGAGGAAGCGCTGGCTGTCCATGATGCGGTGGCCGATGCCCTGCTCGGCGCCGATCAGCTCGGCGACGATGACGTAAGTCCAGGCCCAGCCGAGCACCAGGCGCAACGTCTCCGCGATGTGCGGCGCCGCCCCCGGCAGCAGGACGCGCGCGACGATGCCGCGGCGCGAGGCGCCCAGCGTGTAGGCGGCCTCGACCAGGTCGCGGCGCGACTGGTCGACCGTCACCGCGACCATGAGCACGATCTGGAAGAAGGAACCGACGAAGATGACCGCCAGCTTCTGCGCCTCGCCGACGCCCGCCCACAGGATGAGCAGCGGGATGAAGGCCGAGGCCGGCAGGTAACGTGCAAAGGAGATGAAGGGCTCGAAGAACGCCTCCACCGGCTTGAACGCGCCCATCAGGATGCCCAGCGGCACCGCGAGCACGGCGGCGACGGCGAAGCCGCCGACGACGCGCCAGATCGTGATCGCGACGTCCTCGAGGTAGCCGAACTCGGTCAGCAGCCTCCCGCCGGCGACCGCCGTCTTGATCGGGTCGGCGAGGAACAGCGGCTTGATCCAGCCGCCGAGCGTGGCCGCCGCCCACAGCCCGAAGAACGCCACGAAGAAGGCGACCCCCAGGACGATCCGCGTCCTGGGGGCGACCGCCTTGAGCGGCTCGAACGCCGCCTTCAGCTCGAACATGCAGCCGGTACGCCCTGTCTGACCCTGCGCCCTACTTGATGAAGCTGTCGTCCATCATCTTCGACAGGTCGGGGATCTTCTTGATCACGCCGGCCTGCATCTGGATGTTGGCGGAGTACTCCATGAACGGGCGCAGCCCCTTCGCGAAATACTCCTGGTTGGCCTTCTTGTCCTGCCAGGCGATGAAGGCCGCCGACGCCTTGAACTGGTCGCCCGAGAGGTTCACCTTCTTGCCCATGATCTCGTAGGATTTGGCGGGCTCCTTCTTGATCATGTCGAGGGCGTCGAAGAAGCCGGCGATGACGTTCTTCACGATCGTCGGGTTCTTCTTGATGTAGTCCGGCTGGAAGGCGAGCGTATCGACGACGACCGGATAGTCCTTGGTCGTCGCCAGGATCTTGCCGGCGCCCGGGTTGCTGCGGACCTGCGACAGGTACGGCTCGTAAGTCGCGGCGGCGTCGTACTGGCCGGCGACGAAGGCCGTCGCCGCGTCCTTCGGCGACAGCGTCACGAACTTCACGTCCGAATTCGAGATGCCGTTGCGCTTCAGCATGTAGATCAGCGTGAAGTAGGGCGTGGTGCCCGGCCCATCGACCGCGATGGTCTTGCCCTTCAGGTCGGCGAAGCTGTTGATGGCGCTGCGCACGGCGATGCCGTCGCCGCCGTTCGACTTGTCGAGCAGCAGCACCTGCGTCAGCTCGACGTCGGCGGCGTTCCACACGAGGAAGGTGTCGACCGTCGTCGCCGCCGCCTGCACCTGGCCCGACGCGACCGCGAGGTGGCGCTGCGGCTGCGGGATGAAGCGGATCTCGACGTCGACGCCGTTCTTCTTGAAGAGCCCGGCCTGCTCGGCCAGCGTCAGCGGCGCGAAGCCGGTCCAACCGCTCATGGCGAGGACCACCTTCGGCATCTGCTGCGCCTGGACAGTCGTCGCCGGGACGGACGCCATCAGCGCAAGCGCCGCGCCGGCAACGGCCGCCGCGGGCCAACGAATCGGACGGTTCATCGATCTCTCCGTGCTGCCTTCCCGCGCGACCTCGACGGCCGCGCTCCTGCGCCGCATTGTTGCGCCGCAGCAACGGCTTGGCAACTCGCTTCCGCTACCGGCCGCTGGCGGCGCGCCCGGAGCGCGGCTGCGGCGCGGCGTGGACGCCGCAGACGCAAAGGGCGCGGCGGCTCAGCCGTCGCGCCCGTGTCAGGCTTGCGATGAACGGTCCCGCGTCAATGCGCGTGGATGCCCGCCATCTCTTCCTTGATTCGAAGCTTCTGCTTCTTGAGCTCGGTCAGTCGCAACGTGTCGGGGTTCGGGCGCTGGGTCTCTTCGGCGATCGTCAGCTCGATGTCGGCATGGCGCTGCGTCAGGGACTTGAGCCGCTCGTGCGTAGCCATGGAACCTCCTCAAGAGAGTAGGCGACACGGAAAGTGTAACGCGATCCCGGCTGTCCGACTAGGATCGATAGGGCCGCGCGCCGCAAGCGCGGCCGCAACATTCTGTCGCACGCTGTGCGGCACGGACTTGATGCGCGCTCGCAAGGGCGCGCGGCAACCCATCGAAAGGACTACTCATGCCGACCTTGCCCCTGCCCGCGCATGGCGCGGCCTGGACCGACCTCCGCCAGCGCATGGCTGAAGCGGCGTCCGGCGATCTCGATTGGCGGTCAGGCCGCGCCACGCGCAATGCCTGGGTTGCCTCGCCGCAGGTGCATCACGTCGCGGAGGAGGCCTTTCGCCTGTTCCAGTGGGACAACGGCCTCTACCCGTCGTCCTTCCCCTCGCTCAAGCGGTTCCAGGAGGAGGCCGTCGCGATCACGGCCGGCCTGCTCGGCGGCGCCGCGGATTCCGCGGGCACGCTGACCACGGGCGGCACTGAGTCGAACTTCCAGGCCTGCGTCGCCGCGCGCGAAAAGGCCCGGCGCGAGGGCCGCGTGCCGGCCGGCCGCGTGCCGCGCATCGTGGCCCCGCGCACCGCTCACCCGTCCTTCGACAAGGCCGCCTGGTACCTGGGCATGGAGGTCGCGCGCGTTCCCGTCGGCGAGATCGGCCGCGCCGATCCTGCGGCGATGGCGCGCGCGGTCGATGACGCGACGGTGATGCTCGTCGGCTCGGCGCCCTGCTGGCCTTATGGCTGCGTCGACCCGATCGAGGACATCGCGGCCGTCGCCGCTGCGCGCGGCCTGTGGATGCACGTCGATTCCTGCGTCGGCGGCTTCACGCTGCCCTTCATCCGCAAGCTCGGGCGCGAGGTGCCGCCCTTCGACCTGTCGGTGCCCGGCGTCGATTCCATGTCGGCCGACCTGCACAAGTACGGCTTTGCCGCCAAGGGCGCTTCCGTCGTGCTGTTCCGCGACGAGGCGCGCAAGGCGCTCACCCGCTTCACCTTCGACGACTGGCCGACCGGCAGCTACGCGACCGAGGTGTTCAACGGCACGCGCACCGGCGGCGCCATCTCCGCCGCCTGGGCCGTGCTGCACCATTTGGGCGAGGACGGCTACCTGAAGCTGACCGGGCGGATGCTGTCCGCCTTCGACAAGATCAAGGCGGCCGTCGATGCGATCCCGAGCCTCGGCATCTTCGGGCGGCCGCATGCGGCCGTGCTGCCCGTGGTCGGCCGCGGCATCGACGTCTTCGCCGTCGCCGAGGCGATGGAGGCGCGCGGCTGGACTGTCAGCCGGTGCAAGGAGCCGCCGATCATCCACCTGCTGCTCAACCCGCTGCATGCCGACATCGCCGACCGCTACGTCGACGACCTGCGCGCCGCCGTTGCCGACGTGGCGGCCAAGAGCGGCGCGGCGCGCTCGCGCGAGGTCAGCTACGCCGGCTGAGGCGGGGTGGGGCAAGTCCGCTCACGCCGCCGCTGCGCCGGCGATCGTCGCGAGAGCCTGCAGCGCGGCGTCGTCGGGCACGACGCCCGCCTGGGCGACCACGCGGACGAGCGCCTGCTGGATCAGCGCTTCGTCGCGCGCCGGCAGTGGCTCGCGCGCGTCCGGGACCAAGGTCGCGAGGACGTTCATCTCGATCGCCTCCGCGGCCAGCTCGACGCGCTGGATCGCCTTGCGGAATGGCTCGGACAAGGCCTCGGGCACGCCGGCGACGCCGCCTTTCAGCTGGCGCCGGAGCGTGCGCAGCGGACGCACGGCGGTGCCCTGCCAGTGCATGGTCTCGGCCCGCGCCCGCGCCACCATGTCGGCGGTCGGCGGCGCGCCCTGCCAGCGGGCGGCAAAGGCGGCGAAGAGCAGCAGGACGACGTCGACGCCGAGCGCGTCCTGCAGCGCGATGCAGGCTTCCTCCACCGCCGGCCGGCGATAGGTGGCGATGCAGTACCGCCACAAGGCCGCCGCTGCGGGGCTAGCGCCAGGGCTGGCGCCGGGGCTGTCCTCGGCCTCGCTCATCCGACGCCGCCTCCCCCTGGCCCGCGTGCCGGCCCGACGCAGTTCCGCCGGCCGATGAATTGTCGTATGTAGGCGCCGGACGGAGGATGCGTCCCGCTCGCAATGGCCCGCCCGATTGGCATGAACAACATCCCCGACGACCCCGTCCAGCTCCGGGCTCTCCTCAACCAGCTCCGCGAGGAGCATCGCGACCTCGACCTGGTGATCGAGACGCTGCAGGAGCAGGCCGTGGCGGACCAGCTGCAGCTCACGCGGCTCAAGCGCAAGAAGCTCCGCCTCAAGGACCAGATCGCTTTCCTCGAGGACAAGTTGATCCCCGACATCATCGCCTGAAACTCCTGGGACGGACAGAGGCCGACGTGGGCAAGACCGCCGCGACAGACAAGCCATCCCCGAAGCCGCCGTCAGGCGGGGCCGTGGTCGCCATCGCGATGGGCAGCCAGTCCGACTGGGAGACCATGCGGCACGCCGCGGAGACGCTCACGGCGCTGGGCGTGGCGCATGAGTGCCGCATCGTCTCGGCGCACCGTACGCCGAAGCGCCTGGTCGATTTCGCCGAAGGCGCCAAGGCGCGCGGCATCAGGGTTGTGATCGCCGGCGCCGGCGGCGCTGCCCACCTGCCCGGCATGATCGCGTCCATGACGACGCTGCCGGTGCTCGGCGTGCCGGTCGAGAGCCACGCGCTGAAGGGGATGGACAGCCTGCTCTCGATCGTCCAGATGCCGGGCGGCGTCCCCGTCGGCACGCTCGCCATCGGCAAGGCCGGCGCGATCAACGCGGCGCTGCTCGCCGCATCGATCCTGGCGCTCGCCGACCAGGCGATCGACGACGCCTTGGCGGCGTGGCGCCGTCGCCAGACCGACGCCGTCGCCGAGCGGCCGGACGCGGCGCCGCATGCCTGAGACGTCGATGCCTCAGGCCCTGGCGCCGGGCTCGACGATCGGGATCCTGGGCGGCGGCCAGCTCGGGCGCATGACGGCGCTTGCCGCGGCCAACCTCGGCTACCGCTGCCATGTTCTGACGCCGGAGCGCGACAGTCCGGCGGCCCAGGTCGCTGCCGCCGCGACCGTCGCCGACTACCGCGACGAGGCGGCGCTCGACCGGTTCGCCGCTTCCTGCCAGGTCGTCACCTTCGAGTTCGAGAACGTGCCGTTCGAGACGACCGCGCGCCTGGCGTCGCGGGTGCCCGTGCGACCGCGTCCGGAGATCCTGCGCGTCACCCAGGATCGCGTCGCCGAGAAGTCCTTCGTCAACGGCTGCG
>JAEULF010000118.1 GCA_016793965.1 Alphaproteobacteria bacterium
CGACCTCGCTCAGCGCCACGAAGCCGACGGTGGCGCTCGCCTCGCGGAAGCCCGCGTCGCGCACGGCCGCCATGACGTCGTTGAAGCGCAGCTGCAGGTTCTCGAAGGCGCCCTCGCCGCGGCCGGGCATCAGCACGGCGAACGCGTCGCCCTCCAGGCGGTAGGCCGTATCGTCGCCGCGCAGCGCCTGGCGCAGGATGCGCGTGTAGGTGGTCAGCAGCGCGTCGCCCATGGCGAAGCCGCGGCGGTCGTTGAAGCCGCGCAGGTCGTCGATGTCCACGAGCGCCAGCGTGACGTTGTCGACCTCGCGCCGCTGCGCGCGGGCGGCCAGCTCGCCGGCCCGCTTCGTGAAGGCGGCGGCGTCGGCCAGGCCGGTCAGGCCGTCGATCGCGCCTGAAGGGGCGGCGCTCGGCGCCGAGGCGACGGTGCTGCCGTCGCTGGCCGTCTCGACGCCTGGGGTCTGCTCCTGCGCCAGCGCGGCGCCGGGCGCGCGCAGCACGAGCGCGAGGGCGGGGTAGCCACGGTGCATGACACGGGTGGCCGAGACGGCGAGCGCCGTCGCCGTGCCGGCGCGGCTGATGAAGCGCGCCTCGAACAGCCGCGGCCAGGCGCCCTCCGGGGCCTGCAGGCGCCTGGACAGGCCGAGCACGTCGCTGCCGCTCGGGTCGAGGTCGCGCAGGTTGCGCCGCAGCAGCTCTTCCTGGGAATAGCCGAGCAGGCGGCAGGAGACGTCGTTGCAGTAGACGACCTTGCCGGCATGGTTGAACCAGAGCGCCCCGTCGGCTGCCGCGTCGTGAGCGAGGTGCGCCATCTCCAGCGCCTGCAGGCGGTCGGCCGTGGCGTCGTCCACGCGGCGCACCCCGGCGAAGATCAGGGCGATCGGCAGCAGGGTCACGAGCCCAAGCACGGCGCCGGCGCCGATGGCCAGGGGATCCGGCGTCGGCGCGCGCTGGATGAGCGCCGAAACGAAGGCCGCGACGGGGTGCAGCGCCGCTCCGAGGAGCGCCAGGCTGGCGACGGCGCCCGGCCTCTGCAGCAGCGGCACGGCGCGCCGTCGGGCACCGGCCACGAGCCCCGTCACCGCGAGCAAGGCGAGCCAGATCATGTCGGTCGTGGCGGCGCCGCGCGGGTCGATCGGCAGCTTGCCGCCCGACGCGACGAAAGCGGCTGCGGCGCATGCGCCGGCGAGCGCCAGGAGCGCGCTCAGCCAACCGCCGGCGAGGCCGGCGAGCAGGACGAGGGCGAAGGCGGCGTTAAGGCTGACGGTGACCGGGCCGATCGGCGCCGGGAGCGGGAACGCCGCTCCGGCCTTGGCCGACCAGATCATGGCGGCGGCAGCCGCGGCCGCCAAGGTCACGCCGATCGCCGCCTGGGCATCGAGCGGCGCGGGCCGCCTGTCGGCGCCGAGATGGCGCATCACCTGGGCCACGGCGAGCACGAGCGCCACGTTTGCGATGATCACGAGGGCATGGGCCGCCGTCTCGAGCATGGTCGTTCCGTCGATCTCGTCATGGGCAGGGAGGCCGCTCCCGCGCGGCCCCCTCGGTGCGGCCGCACTATACGGACGGCCGCGCGCCAGGGTACAGGAAAATGCAAGGCGCCGCTTGGGCTGGCTGGTACCTGAGCCCGTCAGTCGAGGGCGAGCAGCAGCCCCTTGAGGTAGGCGCTCTCCGGCAGCAGCGGGTGGACCGGATGATCGGGCGCCGCTCCCGTCGCCGCGAGGATGCGGGCGCCGCGCCCGGACTCGGCGGCGGCGTCGGCGAGGCCGCGCGCGACCTGGTGCTGGAAGCTCGGCGCGTCCACGGCATGGCTGCAGGAGGCGATGAACAGCAGGCCGCCCGGCGCCACCAGGCCGGCCGCCAGCCGCGCCAGCTTGCGGTAGCCCTTGAGCCCCTGCTGCAAGTCTTTCTTGGACTTCACGTAGGCCGGCGGATCGGCGACGACGATGTCGAAGCGCTCGCCCTGGCGCGCCAGGTGCTCCAGCGCCGCGAACACGTCGCTCTTGTGGAAGGCGCAGCGCTCGGCGACGCCGAGCTCCTGCGCCGCCGCCTCGGCGAGCGCCAGCGCCGCCGCCGAGCGGTCGATCATCGAGACGAAGCGCGCGCCGGCCCGCGCCGCCTGCAACCCGAAGCCGCCGGCATGGGCGAAGGCGTCGAGCACGCTGCGGCCGCGGGCGAAGCCGGCGACGAGCGCCCGGTTCTCGCGCTGGTCGAAGAACCAGCCGGTCTTCTGCCCGGTCTCCGGCTCCGCGCGGAAGGTCGTGCCGTGCTCGACCACGGCAATGCGTCCGGGCGCCTTGCCCTTGGCGACCGTCACGCCTTGGTCCAGCCCTTCGAGCAGCCTGGCGGCGCTGTCGTTGCGCAGCAGCACCGACTTGGGCGCCAGGACGCGGTCGAGCGCTTCCAGGACCGCAGGCGTCAGCCGCTCCATGCCGGCCGTATTCGCCTGCACCACGGCCAGGTCCGCGAAGCGGTCGATGACGAGGCCGGGCAGCCCGTCCGCCTCGGCATGGACGAGCCGGTAGTAGGGCTCGTCCACGAGCCGCTCGCGCAGCGCCAGCGCGGCGGACAGCCGCGCGGCGATGAAATCCGCGTCGATCCCGGTTGCCGGGTCGCGCGCGAGCAGCCGCGCGCTGACCAGCGGATGCGGATTGAACAAGGCGACGCCGAGCGGCATGCCGTTGGCCGTCTCCAGCACCACCGGGCTGCCCGGCGGCACCGCTTTGGCCTCCGGCGTCATCTGCACTTCGTTGGAATAGGCCCAGGGATGGCCCTGCAGCAGCCGGCGCTCGCCGCCCGGCTTCAGGCGGATCGTCGGATGGGCGGCGCCGGCAAGGGCGGGCGCGGCGGGCGACGCGCCCGCGGCTGACTGGCGCGGCTCCCGCCGCTGGCGTGCGGGGTCGCCCGGAGGCGCCGATGCGGTCTGGGATCGCAGCATGGCGCGGACCATACGGGCTAGGGCGCGGCCGGGCCAGCGGATTTCCACGGCCGGACGATGGCAACAGTCGTCGTCCGCAGGAAGAGCTGTCCAGCCGGCATCTCTACGCTAGGTAGTGTCAAGTAGGAGTCTCGGGCTATTGCTGACGAACTAATAAAAATTCTGGGAAATTTGGTCTAGATGCTACATCGTCACTCGGTCATTCAATGAAAGAGCTCGAATTGTGACCGTCATATTTTGCTGAAGAATTGAGACGCAACTAATAGTGCATCAGAAATATAGAATTCTCTTTACAGATAGCTGCTCACAGGCATTCGCGCTTTGCTCGAATCAGGGAAATCCGATGCTCGC
Source organism: Alphaproteobacteria bacterium (assembly GCA_016793965.1). Taxonomy (GTDB): domain Bacteria; phylum Pseudomonadota; class Alphaproteobacteria; order JAEULF01; family JAEULF01; genus JAEULF01. The sequence goes on from JAEULF010000118.1 coordinate 3,289, forward strand.
ATCCATATCAATCCGTAGCAGGCTGCTCGGCCTTTGCGCCTTCAGCATGTCGGCGATGCTGCTGGTCGCCGGCTTCGGCTTCCACGCCTCGCTGTCCCTGAAGAGGTCGTTGGGCGCGGTCACAGTGATCGCGCATGGGGTACGGAACTTCATGCAGGGCGACATGATGCACGACGCGCTGCGAGGCGACGTGCTGGCCGGGCTGCGGGCCGGCAACCAAGCCTCGCCCCAGCAGCGCGACGCCATCGCAAGAGACTTGCGCGCGCATGCGCAGGAGTTCCGAGAAGCGATCGAGGACAACAGGAAGCTGGCGCTGTCGCCGGAGATCATCTCGGCGATCTCTGCGCTCGAGCCGCGGCTGGAAGCCTACATCAAGGAGGCGGAGGGCATCGTCGCCACGGCCTTCGCCGAAGGTGCCGCGGCCGAGGCGAGGTACCCGGCGTTCCAGCGCGCCTTCACGGAGCTCGAGGAAGCGAACGGCGATGTCGGCGACCTGATGACGGAGGTTGCGAGCAGGACCGAGGCAGAGGCGGTAGCGGGCGCTGACCTCCTGCTTGCTCTCATCCTCGTCCTGGCGGGCGTGTCCTGCGCGGTCGCGGCCGTCGTCGCCGTCGCGATCGTCCTGTCGATCACGCGGCCGATCCGCCGGCTGCAGGGCGCGATGGAGGGAATTGCGCATGGCGACAGGTCGGTCGTCGTGGACGACGTCGAGCGCGGCGACGAGCTCGGCGCGATGGCCCGTACGGTCGCGGTCTTCAAGCGCAACGCCGAGGACCTGGCGCAGCTCACGGCAGAGCAGGAAGAGCGTAAGCGCCAGGCCGACGCCGAGCGGGCGCGCATGCTCCGGGCCCTGGCCGACGAGCTGGAGGCCGGCGTCGGCGAGGTCGTCGGCACGGTGAGCGGCGCCGCGCTGCAGCTTCGCGCCGCGGCTCAGGCGCTGTCCGTGACAGCCGAGCAGACCTCGACGCAGACGACCGTCGTCGCCAACGCGACCGAAGTGGCGGCCGGGAACGTCGATACCGTCGCTGCCGCCTCCGAGGAGCTCTCGGCGTCGATCGGCGAGATCGGCAAGCAGGTGGCCAAGTCGAGCGCCATCGCGGAGGAAGCGGTCGCGGAAGCCGATCGGACCAATGCCTCCGTCGAGAGCTTGGCCCAAGCGGCCGAGAAGATCGGCACCGTCGTGAAGCTGATCAACGATATCGCCGGCCAGACGAACCTGCTCGCCCTGAACGCGACGATCGAGGCAGCGCGCGCAGGGGAAGCGGGCAAGGGCTTCGCGGTCGTGGCGTCCGAGGTGAAGTCGTTGGCGAGCCAGACGGCGCGCGCGACCGAGGACATCGCTGCCCAGGTCGGCGCCATCCAGGTCTCCACGCGCGACGCGGTCGGCGCCATCAAGGGGATCGGCGCGACGATCCGCTCCATCCACGAGATCGGCGCGTCGATCGCCTCCGCCGTCGAGCAGCAGGGCGCCGCGACTCAGGAGATCGCGCGCAACGTCCAGCTTGCCTCCGGCAGCATGCAGGAGGTCTCGGGCAACCTCTCCGGGGTCACCGGAGCGGCGGCCGACACTGGCCAATCGGCGGCCCGCGTCCTGTCGGCCTCGCGCGACCTGTCTCGGGACGCCGAGTCCTTGCGCGACCAGGTCCAGAAATTCCTGGCGCGCATCCGCTCAGATTGAGGTCGGCGGCTCCGGACCGGCCGCAGACGCGAGCTGCTGTCAGGACTCGCGCGGCGGGTAGCCGTGCGTGCGCCCCTGCGGGTCCTCGATCGTCCAGCCCGCCGTCTCGTCGCCGAAGAGATAGCGCGGCCCGACCGGCACCTTGCCGTGGCCGCCGGGCACGTCGAGCACGTAGCTCGGCTGGCACAGGCCGCTGACGCGGCCGCGCAAGGACCGCATCAGGCGCTGGCCCTCGGCGAGCGTGGTGCGGAACTGCGCCGTGCCCGGCGCCAGGTCGGCATGGTGCAGGTAGTACGGCTTGATGCGCGCGGCGACGAGGGCGCGCAGCAGCGCCTCCAGCGCGTCGGGCGTGTCGTTGACGCCCTTCAGCAGCACCGACTGGGCGAGGACGGGGATGCCGGCGTCGAGGATGCGCCGGCAGGCGGCGCGGGCGTCGGGCGTCAGCTCGCGCGCGTGGTTGGCGTGCACGACGACGAAGACGGCCTTCTCGGCCCGGAGCGCCCGCACCAGCGCCGGCGTCACCCGCGCCGGGTCGGCGATCGGGACGCGGGTGTGCAGGCGGATGACCTGGAGATGCGCGACGGCGTCGAGCGCGCCGACGATCTCGCGGAGCCGGCGCGGCGCCAGGACGAGCGGGTCGCCGCCGGTCAGGATGGCCTCCCAGATCGCCGGATCGGCGCGGATGTAGTCGAGCGCCTGGGCGAGCTCGCCGGGGTTCAGGCCGGGGCCCTGGCCGACCACCTCGCGCCGGAAGCAGAACCGGCAGTAGACGGCGCAGGCATGCGTCGGCTTGAGCAGCACGCGGTCGGCGTAGCGATGGACGATGCCCGGCGCTTTCGCATGGACGTCGTCGCCGATCGGGTCGGCGCGCTCCTCGGGCGCCGTCGCCAGCTCGGCCGGGGAGGGGAGGTACTGGCGCGCGACCGGGTCGTTCGGATCGCTCGTGTCGATCGCCGCTGCGACGGCCGGCGTCACGGCGACGGCATAGCGCGCGGCGACCTGGTCGAGCGCCGGCACCGAGCCGGCCGGCACCAGGCCGGCCGCCGCCAGCTCGGCAGCCCGCCGCAGCGTCTTCGCCATGTCGGCACACTCCTGCGTCATCCCGGGCGTGCGCAGCGCTCCGGCCGGGATGACGTGTAGGGGATGCCGCGCGGTTTGCAAGCGCGGTTGGCAGGCCGCCGCTAAGACCGGGATTGCCACCGGGGGGATCTCCGTGTCTCCTCCGGCGGCCGGCGGGACTGCGCCGGTGCTTGCGGGAGCAACGGATGGCGCCGGACCGGCAGACGGCAGACGACGGAGCGCCGCCACGCAAGAGCGCCATTGCGGCATGGTGCCTCTACGACTGGGCCAACTCCTCCATCGTCACGGTGGTGCTTACCTTCGTCTTCGCCGTCTACTTCGCCAAGGGCGTGTCGGCCGACGAGATCGCGGCGACGCATGACTGGGGCATGATGCTCGCGGCCTCCGGCGTCGCCGTCGCCTTGCTCTCCGTCGTGCTCGGGCCGATCGCCGACAAGACGGGCCGGCGCAAGCCCTGGCTGCTCGCCGCCACTGTCGTCGCCGTCGCCTGCGGCATGGCGCTGTGGTGGATCGAGAAGGACCCCGCCTATGTCCCGGCGGCGCTGCTGCTCGTGGCGGCGCTCAACGTCGCCTTCGAGATCGGCACGCTGTTCTACAACGCCATGCTGCCGGACGTGGCGCCGGCGCGCATGCTCGGGCGCATCTCCGGCTGGGGTTGGGGGCTCGGCTATGTCGGCGGCATCGCCTGCCTGCTCCTGGCGCTGCCCTTCGTGCTCGGCGAGACGGCGCCGTTCGGGCTCGACAAGGCAACCGGCGAGCACGTGCGCGCGACCTGCGTGTTGGCGGCCGCGTGGTACCTCGTCTTCGCCATCCCGCTCTTCCTCTTCGTGCCCGACCGTCCGGGGACGGGCATGGGCATGGGAGCGGCTGCGCTGGAGGGGCTGCGCGAGGTCGCCGGCACGGTCCGGCTGCTGCGCGCCCACCCGAACCTGCTGCGCTTCCTCGTCGCGCGCACGCTCTACCAGGACGGGCTCAACACGCTGTTCGCCTTCGGCGGCATCTACGCGGCCGGCACGGTCGGCATGAACGAGACCCAGATCATCGCCTTCGGCATCCTGATGAACGTCATGGCCGGCGCCGGCGCCTTCGCCTTCGCCTGGCTCGACGACCGCATGGGCAGCCGGCGCACCGTGCTCGCGGCGCTCGCCGGGTTGCTCGGTTTCGGCCTGCCGGTGCTGCTGACCGACGGCGTGACGGCCTTCTACGTCTTCGGTCTCGGCCTCGCGATCTTCATCGGCCCGGCCCAGGCGGCGAGCCGCACCTTCATGGCGCGGCTGACGCCGCCCGGCCACGAGGCGCAGATGTTCGGATTGTTCAACCTGACGGGCAAAGCGATCTCGCCGCTCGGCCCGCTCGTCTTCGGCACGGCAACGGCGCTGTTCGCCAGCCAGCGAGCGGGCATGGCGACCATCCTGCTGTTCTTCGCCGCCGGCTTCGCCGTCCTCTGGTTCGTCAGGGAGCCTGGCCTCGAGCGGGGCGGAAGATGAGCGCGCTGCCCGCGATCCCTGTCGTCGTCCTCGGCCCCGCCGGCTATCCCGGGCTGGTCGATGCCTTTCCCGAGCGCGTCGGCGCCATCCTGGCCGCAGGGCGGCGCGACTACACGCCGTTCGGCCTGGCGCTCGGCGACCGGATGTCGCGGCGCTGGGTCGCCGGCAAGGGCGCTCGGGGCGTCGGCGCCTATGCCGGCGAGATCGCGGCCGTCGCCGCGCGGATGGAGGCGTTGCTCGGCGCCCGGCACGGCGCCCATCTTCTCAACCTGTCCTATGAGTGGGGCTGCACCGCCGGGGCAGATGCCGGCGGCGCCGTGCCGCGGCTGCACCGCACGCTCGACTGGACGCTGCCCGGCTTGGGGCGCGCGCTCGTCGCCGCGGCGGTGCCGCAGGGACCGATGGCGCCGGCCGGCCCCTATCTCAACCTGACCTGGCCCGGCTTCGTCGGCGCCGTGCAGGGCCTGGCGCCCGGCCGTTTCGCGCTCTCGCTCAACCAGGCACCGGTGCCGAACGTGACGGTGCTCGGCCGGCGCATCGGCCGCGTCGCCGACTGGCTGGCGGGCAAGCTGCGGGTGCTGCGCTCGACCGCGACGCCGCCGCTCCTGCTCATGCGGCGCGTGCTCGAGCAGGCGCCTGATTTCGCCGCGGCGCGGGCCATGCTGGCCCATGGCGAGATCACCATGCCCTGTTTCGTCACCCTGGTCGGTTGCCGCGCCGGCGAGGCCGTGGTGATCGAGCGCGGCGCCGGGCTGCAGGGCGACCGCGCGGTGACGCACCAGGCCGGCGCGGACGGGCGCGTCTGCGTCTCGAACCACTGGCTGTCCGAGGGCATTCCCGGCGTCACCCAGTCGCTCAACAGCCTGGAGCGGCTCGCCGCCATGCGGACCTTCCTCGGGCAGGGCGCCGGGGCGGCGCCGGGCAGCCGGCCGCTCGGCGGCTTCGGCTGGCTCGCTCCGCCGATCCTCAACAGCCTGACGCGGCTCGCCTTCGAGGCGGAGCCGGCGACCGGACGCATCGTCGTGCGCGCCTTCGAGGCCGCGCCCGACGGCACCGCTGCCATGCCGGTCACGGAGATCCTGCGCTGGGAGGCCGGCGCTGCATGAGCGCGATCCTGCCGGCGCTGGCGGCGATCCTGGGCGAGACGCTGCCGACGGTCGAGGTGGCCGACGTCGGTGCGGCGCTGCTCGGCGCTTCCGAGCGCTGGGCGCCGCTGGTCGAGGTCGGGGCGGCGCGCGTCACGGGCTTCGAGCCCAACCCGATGCAGCGTGCACGGCTGCTCGCTGCGCAGCGCCCGGGCCTGCGCATCCTGCCGCAAGCGCTTGGCCGCGGCGGCAAGGCGACGCTCCACCTCACGCATTATCCCGGCTGCAGCTCCCTCTACGAGCCCGACCCCCAGGTGATCGACCGCTTCGCCGGCGCCTGGGCGCAGCCGGAGGGGAATTTCCACGTGGTCGGGACCGTGGAGGTCGAGACCAGCCGGCTCGACGACCTGGTCGCCGCCGGCATCTGCCCGGCGCCGGACTACCTGAAGCTCGACGTCCAGGGAGGCGAGCGCGACGTGCTGGAGGGGGCGATGCGGACCCTGGCCGGCGTCTCGGTCGTCGAGTGCGAGGTCGAGTTCGTGCCGCTCTACAAGGGCCAGCCGCTGTTCCACGACGTCGCGGCGCTGCTCCAGGCGCAGGGCTTCCTCCTGCACCAGCTGCGCGACGTGGCCGGCCAGGCGATGCGGCCGTTCCTGCTCGCCCGCTCGAAGCTCGAGCCGCTGTCGCAGCTGCTCTGGGCGGATGCCGTGTTCGTGCGCGACTTCACGACGGCGCCCTCATGGCCGGACGCCATGCTGCTCAAGGCCGCCCTGGTGCTGCATGACGCCTATGCCTCGGCCGACCTGGCGTTCCAGCTCCTGGCCGAGCATGACCGGCGCAGCGGCGGCGACCGCGCCCGGCGCTACGGTGCCGGCCTGGCCGGGCGCGCGCTGCAGAGCCTGATGATCACCGTGGCGCAATGCTAGGATCGAGTTCGAGGAGGCCTTTCGCATGACGGCGAGCGCGTTGATCGCCAATGCCCGCATGTACTCGGTGGCGCCGGGCGCGGCGGCCGCCTGGAAGCGCCTGTTCGCCTGGCTCAAGGAGCGCTCGGGCATCGACCTGCAGGTGATCGACCATGCCTTCCCGGCGCCGCTCGACGCGCTCTGGGCGCGGCCTGACCTCGCCTGCACCTTCATGTGCGG
>JAEULF010000160.1 GCA_016793965.1 Alphaproteobacteria bacterium
GTCTCGACCATCGACGATGGCGCGCTGCTGGCTTCCTGACCTCCCCCGCTCAGACTGCGCGGGAGGAAAGCGACGCGACGCCAGGATCTGTGCATGCCGAAGCGTCGCGCTAGCGATGGAGAGGGTCGGGGTGGGGATTCCGGCGGCCCGGTTGCATTGGATCGCGCCAGGGATTCAACTGTCGGCCAACGCCCCGCATGCGATGGAGCCGAGACATGCCCCAACCTCCTGTCATCGGCCAGCGCTGGGCCTGGCTGCCGGCGCCGGGAACTTGGCGCTACTATGCCCTGCTGGCGTCGATCGGGATCCTGCTCCTGGGCCCGCTGGGAGGCGTCGCCGCTGCCTACATGAACTTCTCCCTCGGCTTCTTCGTCGGCGGGCAGACGCTGGCCGGCATCCTCGGCTCGCTCGTCACGGTCGGCTACGGCAGCGCCGGCAAGCACGGCGCCAACTACATGCAGACCACGGCGGCGTCTGTCGCCGGCATGGCCGGGCTGGCAGTGACCGTGCAGGCCTTCGCCTGGCTCGGCCTGCCGCAGCCGCCGGCCTGGCACCTCGTCGCCTACCTGACCTGCATCGGCATGTTCGGCGTCGGCGTCGGCATGCTCTACACGCCGCTGTTGGTCGATCGGATGCGCCTGACCTTCCCGTCCGGCCTCGCGGTGGCGAACATCCTGCGGGCGCTCACCGACCCGCTGCTGCTGCGCCGCTCGGTCGCGACGCTGGGCGGCGGCATCGCGGCCGGCATCGCCTGCGGCGTCGCCACCGCGCGCGTGGCCTGGCTCGGCGCGATCGAGTTCAGCGCCGCCACCTTCGGCGCCGGCATGATCGTCGGCGCGCGCATCGGCCTTGCGGCGCTGACGGGCGGAGCGGCGAGCTGGGCGGCCGCGCCCTATTTCGTCTCGATCGGCTGGCTGGAGCCGACCGACCCCGCGCGCAAGATCACCTTCCTCATCGCGCTCGGCATGATCCTCGGCGCGGCCGTCCTCGACGTCTCGACCATCCTCCTGCAGGCCTGGCTAAGGCTGCGCGCGCCGCCGCGGCCCGCCGCCGCGCCGCTTGCCGCCTGGCGCCTGGTCGACACGCGGCGGATCCTGGCCTGGATCGCCGTCTGGGGCGTCGCGGTGCTGGCGACCGGGACGGGGTTCTTCGACGCGCCCCTGCCCTACCTGCTCTTCGCGCTGGCGCTGGTGTTCGTGTTCGCGCTGGTCAACGGCATCGCCATGGGCATCAGCGATTCCAACCCGATCTCCTCGGCCTTCGTCGTCACCGTCGTTCTGCTGGCGGCGCTCGGCCTGCGCGAGCCGGCGGTCGGCATGATCGTCGCCGCCGTGCTGCTGGTCTCGACCAGCGTCGCCTGCGACATGCAGCAGGATCGCTCGACCGGTGCCCGGCTCGGCACCGACCGCCGCATCCAGTTCCGCTTCCAGGCGGGGGGCGTGCTGGCCGGCGCGCTGCTCGCCGTCTTCCTGGCGCAGTTCTTCATGGCCGCCTACCCGGTGCTCCGGCTGGACCAGACCGTCCTTCCGGCCGACCAGCAACCGGCCGAGTGGGCCTCGGCCATGACCTACAAGTTCGTCGGCGCACTGCGCGGCGTCACCGAGGACAAGCCATACCAGCGCACGGCGATCTGGATCGGCGTCGGCATCGGGCTGGCGACGGCCGTCGCGCGCCTGCTGCTGAAGGAGAGCGCCGCCTACAAGCGCTTCGCGGCCGGCAGCCGGACCGGCGCCGCGACCGACTTCCTGGTGGATTCGGTGCTGCTGCCCTCGCCCTACGCCTCCTCCTTCGGCGGCTTCGTCTCCGTGCCGACGGTCGCGTGGTTCGCCGCCGGCGGCGTCGCCGCCAGCGCGGCCGAGGCCTTTGCCGCGCGGCGCCGGCGCGCGGCGCCGAGCGACCTGCCCGAGGACATGAGCGCGACGTCGCTGGTCGGCGGCGGGCTGCTCGCAGGCGATGCGCTGGCGGCGCTGGGCATCGGCGCGGCCGGCCTGGCGCGCGCTATGGCCGGGCGCTGAGGGCGCGGCCGCCCGCCGCCCGGGTCGCCACATGGCGATCCCTGCCGCGGCGGAACGCGTGCTATCAGGGCTCCGCCTCGCGACCTGTGGCGGGCTAGTCTGCCCGTCGCCGTGCGCAGCGCGGCAAACGCTCCCCCTCCTTGCCGCACCGGAAAGGCCAGATGGCGGACGGCGACCAGACCGACGACGCGACGCTCCTGAAGTCGCTCTACGACCGCGCTCTCTCGCGCGTCGCCGACGTGCCGCGCAGCGACGGGAACGCCGTGCGGCTGATGCGCGACGCAAGCGAGAACTATCCGGTCTGGCTGGCCGCGATCGCCGGCGCGAAGCGCACCGTGCACATCGAGAACTACATGATCGTCGAGGACGGCGTCGGGCGCGCCTTCGCCGGTGCCTTGATCGAGGCGGCGCGGCGCGGCGTGCGGGTCCGCGTGCTGTACGACTGGCTCGGATGCTGGAGCCGCACGTCCAGGCACTTCTGGGGCCGCTTGCGCGCCGCAGGCGTGGCTCTGCGCGCCTACAACCCGCCGCGCTTCGGCAGTCCGCTCGGCTGGATCAGCCGCGATCACCGCAAGCTCCTCGTGATCGACGGCGAGATCGCTTTCGCGGGCGGCTTGTGCATCGGCCGCGACTGGGTCGGCGATTCCGCGCGCGGCGTGCCGCCCTGGCGGGACACGGCCGTCGAGGTGCGCGGACCGGCCGTCGCCCAGCTCCAGGCCGCCTTCGCCGACAGCTGGGCGGAGACCGGCGCTCCCCTGCCGACCGAGGACGCCGTCGCCCCGGAGGCGGCGCCGAGCGCCGGACATGTCGGCCTCTGGGTCATTCCCGGGCAACCCGGCAATACCAGCCTCTTTCGCGTGGAGCAGCTCGTGGTCGCGCTCGCCGAGCGGCGCCTCTGGATCGCCGACGCTTACTTCGTCGCCAGCTCCGCGCATGTCGATGCGCTCTGCCGCGCGGCCGCGCAGGGCGTCGACGTGCGCCTGCTCGTGCCGGGCTCCAGCGACCTGCCGCTCGTGCGTGCGGTATCGCGCTCGTCGTTCCGGCCGCTGATCGAGTCCGGCGTCCGCGTCTTCGAGTGGAACGGTCCGATGATGCACGCCAAGACGGCCGTCGCCGACGGTTGCTGGAGCCGCGTCGGGTCGAGCAACTCGAACCTCTCCAGCTGGATCGTGAACCGCGAGCTCGACGTCGCGGTCATCGACCGCGCTTTCGCGCACCAGATGGAGGCGATGTTCGAGCATGACATCGAGCGATCGACCGAGATCGTCCTCGACCTCGGGCGCATCCGCCGGGCGGCGCCTGCGACGCCGCGCAGGCGCGGGGCGCAGCGCGCGCGCTCGGGCGCGGTCGGCCGGCTGCTCGCGGGCGCCGTCGGCGCCGGATCGGTCGTCGGTGCCGTGCTCTCGCAGCAGCGCGCGCTCGGGCCGGCCGAGGCGCTGATGCTGGCGACGACGGGCACGCTGCTGCTCGCCCTCGCCATGGTGGTCGTGATGGCACCGGTCGCCATCGCCTATGCGCTCGCTCTCGCCGGCGGTTGGGTCGGCGCGACGCTCCTCGCGCGCGCCTGGACCCTGCGGGCTGGCCGGCGCGCGGAAGGCGACGGGGAGCTGCCGTGACGCCTCATCCTCCCGGACCGATGAAGATCGTCAGCTGGAACCTCCTGCACCGGAACGGCGCGAGCCTCGACGAGATCGCCGCGCTGGTCCGGCACGAGGCGCCTGATCTCCTGCTCATGCAGGAGGCGGCCGATCACATCGACGGCCTCGTGCACCGCGTCGGCGGGTACTACGCGCGCAGCCCGCTGCCAGGCCGGACGCATGGCCTCGCCGCCTGGGGGCCGCGGCCGCTCGCGACGCCGCCGACGGCGGTTCACTTGCCGCGCGGCATGCTCGTCAAGCGCATCTGCCAGATCGTCGATCTCGGCCGCTTCGCCGTCGCCAACGTGCATCTCTCGCACGGTCAGCTCCTGAACCGCAGGCAGCTGCGCAGCGTCGCGCAGGCTCTGCCGGCGCGCGCGGCGGTCCTCGGCGACTGCAACATGATCGGTCCGCCGATGCTGCCGGGCTTCCGCGACGCCGGGCCGCGCCGACCGACGCACGCCATGGCGCGCGTCATGCCGCTGCGCCTGGACCGCTGCCTGGTGCGCGGCCTGACCTGCGAGGGCTCGCAGGTACTCGCCAACGGCGGCTCGGATCACCGGCCGATCGTCGTTCTGCTCTCCGTGCCGCCGGACGGGCCTTGACGGCGCCGCGACGCGGCTACTGGCGCGGAGACCGCGAGATGGTCTTGATGGGCGCGCGCGAGACGCCGGACATCTCGGCGATCTTGCGGTCGAGCGCCTCGATGAACGGGCGGGCCGGCTCGTCGCCGTCGAGACCCCCGACCTCGGTGCTCGGCACCTTGCGGTTCGATGTGCGCGTGCCGTCCTCGTAGAGGACGTCGAACAGGACGAACTCGGCGCGCGCGTTGTTCTTGCTCTTCTTGCCGGCCATGTTGCTCTCGAAAGCGTCTTGCTCAGTGCTGGTGCTGCGCCAGCTAGGTCGCGCTGCTCTCCGGTCCGGGCTCGCCGCCTTCCGATGGCGGCTTCTGGTCGCGAGACGCCTTGCGCTCGGCTGCCGCATCCTCGCGGCGCCGCAGCTTCTCTTCCTTCTTCCGCTCTTTCACGCGGTTCCGCTCGGCGCGCTGCTGGTTGTAGTTGACCTTGAACGCCATTGCTGCCCTCCAGCGCGATTCGCCACGCACCAGGGCCGCCGGGAGCTCAGCCCCTCGGCGACGCACTCTCCTGCACGGCGATCCTCAATCGTCTGATGAGCCCGCCGGACCAACGAGGCAGGCCGGGCGGGCTCGACCGACAGACGCGGTCAGACGGCCTTGAGGTTCTCGGCCGAGGTCTTGCCGCGCTTGGGATCGCGCTGCTCCTCGTAGGAGATCTTCTGTCCCTCGGCGAGGCCGCGCAAGCCAGCGCGCTCGACGGCGGAGATGTGCACGAACACGTCGGGACCGCCGCCGTCCGGCTGAATGAACCCAAATCCCTTGGTGCTATTGAACCACTTCACGGTACCAACGGGCATTGCTTGCCTCCGATCACGCTATTGACGCCGCACCCCGCGTGCGACGCGACTGACTGTACCTAGGAATGGCAGCGACTTGAGGCCTTG
>JAEULF010000168.1 GCA_016793965.1 Alphaproteobacteria bacterium
CGGTGCTCGAGAACGTCACGATCCTCTCGATCCTGATCGTCGGCGCCGCGGTGATCCGCGAGCGCGAGCACGGCACGATCGAGCACCTGCTTGTGATGCCGCTGGGCGCGGCCGAGATCGCGCTGGCGAAGATCTGGGCGAACGGGCTCGTCGTGCGCGCGGCGGCCGGCCTGTCGCTCGCTCTCGTCGTGCGCACGCTGCTCGGCGTGCCCATCGCCGGCTCGATCCTGCTGTTCCTGGCCTGCACGGCGCTCTACCTGTTCGCGACGTCCTCCCTCGGCATCCTCCTGGCCACGGTCGCCAGCTCGATGCCGCAGTTCTCGCTCCTCGCCATCCCGGTGATCCTGGTGATGAACATGCTCTCGGGAGCGACGTCGCCGATAGAGAGCATGCCGCCCGTTCTCCAGGTCCTGATCCAGGCGTCTCCCTCCGTGCACTTCATCAAGCTGTCGCACGCCGTGCTCTACCGCGGCGCCGGCATCGACGTGATCTGGCCCCAGGCGATCGTCCTGGCCGGGCTGGGCGCAGGGTTCCTGGCGGCGGCGCTGCTGCGCTTCCGGCGCATGCTGGCCCGGCAGGCCTGAGCGCGGCCGAACTCCTCCGGATTTCTTCCGGGTCCGCGCCGGATCTTCTTGGAATCGGACGGTCATGTCGCCAGACTGCGCGCGCCGTCGAGGAGGAGAGCGATGAGCCAGACTGCTGCCTTCGACCAGGCCGTCGAGCGCGACTACAACCCGCGCCTCGGCACGCCCGACTTCCAGAGCTATTTCGACCGCGAGGCGGCGCTGTCCGAGGCGACGCGCAAGAAGCTGCCGCACCGGCGCGACGTGAGCTACGGGTCAAGCCCGCTGCAGGCGCTCGACGTCTTCGGCGCCGGCCCCCCGGGCGGCGCGAAGGGCAAGCCGATCGCCATCTTCATCCATGGCGGCTACTGGCGGGCCCTCGACAAGGCGTCCTACAGCTTCTTCGCCGAGCCGGTCGTGGCGGCGGGCGGCATCGCCGTGACGGTCAACTACGATCTCTGCCCCAAGGTGACGATCGACGACATCGTCGCGCAGGTGCGCGCGAGCATCGCCTGGGTCGCGCGCGAGGCGGCGGGCCTCGGCGGCGATGCCGGGCGGATCGTCATCTGCGGCCACTCGGCCGGGGGGCACCTGGCCGCCATGGCATGCCTGCACGACTGGACCAAGGAGAGTCTGCCGGCCGACCTGATCAAGGGCGCCTGCCTCGTCTCCGGCGTCTACGACATCGCGCCGGTCATGCGCACCTCGATCCAGGAGCAGGTGCGCATGACGCCCGACATCGCGCGGCGCAACAGCCCGCTGCTCATGCCGCCGCCGCGCCCGGGCATCAAGCTGATGGTGAGCTACGGCGGCAAGGAGACGCGCGGCTTCATCGACCAGTCGCGCCGCTACGCCGCGTACCTGCGCGCCAACCTGCCGGTGGTGCTCGAGCTGCCGGACGACAATCACTTCTCGATCTGCGATCGCCTGGCCGACCCGAAGGACCCGCAGGTCCGCTTCATCCTCGATCTGTTCGGATAGGCGCGCGGCGTCCTCGCCTGCGGCGGCGGGCGCGGCGAAGTTATCCCCGGTCTCCACAAGGTCGGCGCGCGAATCGGCGCGGAGCGGATGCGCGGCGTGATGCCCCGCGCCGGCCCGATTCGTGCGGCGGAGCGCCACTTATCCCCAGAGTTATCCCGCTGTTATCCTTCTGATTTTTCCACAAGCTCCCGCCGCTGCTAGGGTGATCGCCCTTAGAGTGCGCTCCCATGGAATCCCCCCCGCAAGGCAATGTCGCGCGTCTGCGCACCGGCGACGCGCAAGGTCCCGGCTATCGTCAGCCGCCGCACAACCTGGAAGCCGAGATGGGCATCCTGGGGGCGCTGCTGGCGAACAACGCGGCCTATCACAAGGTCAGCGAGATCCTGCGGCCCGACCATTTCGCCAACGCGGTGCACGCGCGCATCTACGAGGCGATCCAGCGGCTGATGGACCGCGGCCAGGTGGCGAACCCGGTCACGCTGCGGCACTATTTCGAGCAGGACGGCAGCCTCGCCGCGGTCGGCGGCGTCGGCTATCTCGTGCAGCTCGCCGCCGCAGCGACGGCGATCGTCAACGCGCGCCAGTACGGCGAGATGATCGTCGACCTGTCGACGCGCCGCCGCCTGATCGAGGTCGGCGAGGACCTGGTCAACGAGTCGCACGCGCCGGACCCCAAGGAGGACGCCGCCTCCGTCCTCGAGCGCGCGGAGCACAAGCTGTTCACGCTGGCCGATGCCGGCATGACCGAGCGCGGCTTCACCTCGCTGCGCACCGCGACCTTGGCGGCGATCGCCACGGCCGAAACGGCGTTCCAGCGCGACAGCCACGTCACCGGCGTCACCACCGGCTTCATGAGCCTCGACCGCAAGCTCGGCGGCCTGCATCCCTCCGACCTGGTGATCCTCGCCGGCCGGCCCAGCATGGGGAAGACGGCGCTCGCAACCAACATGGCCTATCTTGCCGCCGAGGCATTCCTGACGCGTCCGGACCAGGGCGCCAAGGTCGCGTTCTTCTCGCTCGAGATGTCGGCCGAGCAGCTCGCCTTGCGCATCCTCGCCGAGCAGGCCGGCATCCCCTCCGACAAGATCCGGCGCGGCGAGGTGCGGCAGGACGACTTCCCGCTCTTCGTCGAGGTCAGCCAGCGCCTGTCGCAGATCCCGCTGTTCATCGACGACACGCCGGCCATGACCGTGCCGGCGCTGCGCACGCGCGCGCGCCGGCTGAAGCGGACGGAGGGGCTCGACTTCATCGTGATCGACTACCTCCAGCTCCTGCGCGGCGTCGGCTCGGGCTCGGGCGGGCCGGAGAACCGCGTGCAGGAGATCTCGGAGATCACGCGGGGCCTGAAGGCGCTGGCCAAGGAGCTGCAGGTGCCGGTCCTGGCGCTGTCGCAGCTCTCGCGCGCGGTGGAGCAGCGCGAGGACAAGCGGCCGCAGCTCGCCGACCTGCGCGAATCCGGCTCGATCGAGCAGGATGCCGATGTCGTCATGTTCATCTTCCGCGAGCAGTACTACCTCGAGCGCTCCGAGCCGCAGCAGAAGCCGGAGGAGACCGTCGAGCGCTTCGCCGAGCGCCACGACCGCTGGAAGCAGCGGGCCGAGGCGGTGCACAACACGGCCGAGGTCGCGATCGCCAAGCAGCGCCATGGCCCGATCGGC
>JAEULF010000243.1 GCA_016793965.1 Alphaproteobacteria bacterium
GCGCAAGGCGTCGGCCAGGCGCTGCTCGAGCAATGCGTCTACGACCGCGACGGCCAGCTCCTGACCGGCTCGTTCATGGACTACGCCATGCCGCGCGCCGATGACCTGCCGAGCTACGCGGTCGCGACCGACGACAGCGCGCCGAGCCCGAGCAACCCGCTCGGCGCCAAGGGCGCCGGAGAGTCAGGCACGATCAGCTCCTCGGCTGCCGTCATGAACGCGATCCTCGATGCCTTGGCGCCGCTGGGGATCGACCATCTCGACATGCCTGCCACGCCGCTGCGGGTCTGGGAAGCCATTGAGAAGGCGCGCCGCGCCGGGCGATGATGACGCAGCCGAACAGGAGGACCGCCATGGGCCGCACGACCGTCATCCGCAACGCGCGCTGGGTCGTCGCCTGGGAGAAGGGCAGCGGTGCGCCCGGCGACGGACGGCACGTCTATCTGCG
Source organism: Alphaproteobacteria bacterium (assembly GCA_016793965.1). Lineage (GTDB taxonomy): Bacteria > Pseudomonadota > Alphaproteobacteria > JAEULF01 > JAEULF01 > JAEULF01. The sequence continues at coordinate 449 of JAEULF010000243.1, forward strand.
GGATTGCGACGTCGCTTTCCGCGACGACCAGATCCTGCATGTCGGCGCCGGCTATGCGGGCAAGGCGGACGAGACGATCGACGGCCGGTCGCTCATGGTCATGCCCGGCCTGATCAACATGCACACCCACACCGCCACGATGCCGATCTTCAAGGGCATCCGCGAGGAGATGGGCAATCCGCGCTTCTACATGAGCGCGCTCTACGACGGCTGGCCGCTGTTCGTCGCCGAGCCTGAGGACAAGCACTGGAACTCGCGCTACGCCTACGCCGAGATGCTTCTGTCCGGCGTTACCACCGTCGTCGACATGTGCTTCCCGTTCCCGGGATGGGTCGACGCCATCGCGGCCAGCGGCATCCGCGGCTACGTGTCGCCGCTGTTCGAGTCGGCGCGCTGGTTCACCGACAACGGCTACCAGCTGCAGTACCGCTGGTACGACGACAAGGGGCAGAAGGCGCTCCGGCAGGGCATGGACATCATCGACCAGGCGGAGGGGCACAATTGCGGCCGCCTTACGGGGCTGGTCTCGCCCATGGCGGTTGACACATGCGCACCCGAGCTGGTCCGCGACGCGCTCGCGGAGGCGCGGCGCCGGAAACGCCCATTCCAGCTCCATGTCGGCGAGGCGATGATGGAGTTCCTGGAGATGACGCGCCGCACCGGCACGACGCAGATCCAATTCCTCGACGGCCTCGGCCTGCTCGGTCCTGACGTCATCATCGGCCACGGCATCTTCCTCGACCACCATTCCTGGCTGCACTGGTCGACGCGCGACGACGTCCGCATCCTCGCCGAACGCGGCTGCGCGGTCTCGCATTGCCCGGTCGTGTTCAGTCGCTACGGCATCGCGCTGGAGGACTTCGGCAGCTACCTCAAGGCCGGCGTCACCATGACCATCGGCACCGACACGCATCCCCACAACATGATCGAGGAGATGCGGTCGACGGCGATCATGGCGCGGGCGTCCCGCGAGTCGATCTTCGCGCTGAAGACCGCCGACATCTTCCATGCAGCGACCGCGGCGGCGGCGAAGGCGCTCGGCCGCGCCGACATCGGCGGCCTGGCGCGGGGCATGAAGGCTGATCTGGTCACGGTGGCGCTCGACGACCCGGCGATGATGCCTGTCTACGACCCGTTGCGCTGCCTGATCTACACCGCTGCAGACCGCGCCGTGCGAGACGTCTGGGTGGACGGCGCCAAGGTCGTCGAGAACCGCAAGGTGCTCACCATCGACTGGCCCGAGGCGGCGCGCCATGTCGAGCGCATGCAGCGCGAGATCCTGCCGAAGGTCGCGGCGCGCGACTATGCCAAGCGCACCGCCGCCGACGTGTCGCCGCTGACGCTGCCGATCGGTCGGGCGTGAGACCCGCCATGGAGAGGCGAGTCCTCGGCCGCACGGGACTGCCGGTCTCGGTCCTCGGCTTCGGTTGCGGCGCCGTCGGCGGCCTCATGGTGCGCGGCGAGCCGGCCGAGCAGGAGCGCGCGGTGGCGCGGGCGCTCGAGGCAGGCGTCAACTACTTCGACACGGCGGCGCTCTACGGCAACGGCGAGTCCGAGAGGAACCTCGGTCGGGTCCTCAAGGCGCTGAGACCAGCCGGCGCGATCGTCGGGACGAAGGTGCGCCTGGCTGCGTCGCAGGCTGGCGGGATCGCTGGCGCCGTGCGCGCTTCGCTGGAGTCGAGCCTGAGCCGGCTCGGTCGCGATCGCGTCGACATCCTTTACCTGCACAATGCGGTGACTTCGTCAGGCGGCGGCGATGCGCTTACCCTGTCGCGCGCGCTGCAAGAGGTGGTGCCCGCCTTCGACGCGCTGCGCCGCGAAGGAAAGGTCCGCTTCCTCGGCTTCACGGCGATCGGCGACACGGCTGCCCTGCATCAGCTCGTCGACTCGTGCGCCTTCGATGCGGCGCAGATCGTCTGCAACCTGCTGAACCCGTCGGCGGGCGAGGCGCTGCCGGCGGGATCCCAGGCGCAGGATTACGGCCTGCTGCTGGAACGGGCCTGCGCTGCCGGTACAGGCGCCGTCGGCATTCGCATCCTCGCCGGCGGCGCCTTGACCGGTTCCGCAGATCGGCACCCCGTGGCGAGCCCGCCGCCCGAGCCGATCGGCTCTGCCGCCACCTACGACGCCGACCTCGCGGCCGCGCATCGCCTCATGGCGCTCGTCGAGGAAGGTCACGCCGGGAGCCTAGCTGAGGCGGCGACGCGCTACGCCGCATTCCACCCGGCCATGGGCACGGCGCTCGTCGGCATGGCGTCGGCGGCGCAACTTGAAACGGCGCTGGCTGCGGTCGCGAAGGGGCCGCTTCCTGCCACGGCTCTGCTGCGGCTCAAGGCCCTGCAGCGCGGTCTCGTCGGGGCGCGGCACTAGGCCCCGCGACGTCTTGCGCGATGCGACGCGCCGGGCCTAGTGTTGAACTTGCCTTCAACCAAAGTCGAGGCCCACCATGCGCGTCCGCAGTCCGCTTGCGATCGGCGCCGTCGTCGCGTCCGCGCTGGCGCTCTCCGTGCCCGCCGCGGCGCAAGAGAGGATCGTCGTGACCTCGTCGGGCGGCATCTGGCTTGAGAGCGCGAAGCAGAATTTCGCAGCCTGCTTCAAGGAGCGCACCGGCCAGGAGCCGGAGATCCAGGCCACGGCGTCGAACGAGATCATGGCGAAGCTGCGCGCCAGCCCGGGCAAGCCGCCGATCCATGTCGCCGTGCTTTCCGAGATCGATGCCATCCGCGCAGGCCGCGAGGGGCTGCTCGACAAGCTCGACTTCGCGAAGGTCCCGAACCTCAACGACGTGCCCGAGGTGTTCCGCAAGCAGTGGGACGGTTTCGCGACCATCCAGAATTTCGGCGCCATGATCGTCATGGTGAACGGCGACGTCGTGAAGGATCCGCCGAAGGACTGGAAGGCGCTGATCGACCAGGTGGCGGCGGGCAAGTACGGCAAGCGCGTGTCTTTCCCGTCGCTCACCATGCCCTGGGGCCCGATGTTCACCTGGTTCCTGACCACGCTCTACGACGGCAGCGAGGACATGGTGTTCCAGAAGTACAAGGCCATGCTGCCGAACATGGCGAAGTACTGGGTCTCGCCCGTCGAGGCGCTCAACATGTTCGCGGCGAAGGAGATCGACGTCCTCGTCTACTGGGACGGGCGCGCCTACGCCTTCGCCGGGGAGAACCCGTGGGCGAAGGCCTACATCCCGGAGCCCGGCGCGTTCCAGTCGGCGGCCATGCTGGCGAAGCCGAAGGGGGCACCCGACCTGGCGTGGCAGTACGTCGATTGCGTGCTGTCGCCGAAGGCCCAGCTCGGCCATTCGCAGATGGTCAAGTACCCGATCGTCAACAGCAAGGTCGTCTACCCGGACGAGCTGAAGCGGATCCTCACGCCCTTGGAGAAGGTGCGGCAGCCGGACTTCGCCAAGATCATCGATCGCCTGCCGGCATGGCTCGATCGCTGGAACCGGGAGATCCGCTGAGCCCGGGATGACCCGCGGCGACGGCACTCGGCTCGGCGCTCTCCTGGTTGCGCCGGCGGTCGCGTTCCTCTCCGCATTCTTCGTCGGCCCGCTTCTGCTCGCGCTGGCGGAGAGCCTGGGGCTGTCGCGCGGCGCGGCGAGCGCAGCCCACTACGGCCGGATCCTGGGCGACTCCTACTACCTCGAGGTGACGCGCGACACCGTCATGCTGGCCGCTGCCGTCACCGGCGCTACGCTCGTGGTCGGGTACCCCTACGCGCTGATCCTCGCGCGCGCCCGCGGCACCGCCAAGGCGGCGCTGCTGTTCCTGCTGGTGGCGCCGCTGCTCGTGACCGTCGTCGTCCGCACCTTCGGCTGGATGATCGTTTTCGGGCGGCGCGGCCTGATCAACGCGGTTCTCGGCGCGCTCGGCCTGCCGGCGCTGGACATCCTCAACAGCTGGACGGCGATCGCCGTGGCGCTCGTCCATGTCCTGCTGCCGTTCATGGTGCTGTCGATCGCCAGCACGCTGGAGAGCCTCGATCCGGCCTTCGAGGAAGCGGCGGCGACGCTCGGCGCGCCGCCCTGGCGGCAGTTCCTGCATGTCGTGGCGCCGCTGTCGCGCGACGGCGCCGTCGCCGGCTCGATCCTCGTCTTCGCGCTCGCCATCGGCAGCTTCGTCACTGTGATGGTGATGGGCGACAACCGCACGATGGTCCTGCCGCTGCTCGTCTACCAGCAGCTCACGGTCGCATCGGACTGGCCGTTCGCTGCCGCGCTCGGCATGGTCCTGCTGGCGATCGTTCTGGCAGTCTTCTGGCTGCAGGCGCGGATCGCGCGGAGGGCGGCGGCATGATCGCTCTCCTGCCCGGCTGGCGCGCGCGCCGGCGGCTGCTCGCCGCTCTCTACGTCGGCCTCGCCGCCATCTTCATCCTGGCGCCGGTCGCCGTCGTCATGGTCGTCGCCTTCACCTCCGCGAGCTTCGTGAGCTTCCCGCCGCCTGGCTACTCCCTGCGCTGGCTCGCCAAGGTCATGGGCGACGCGGCGTTCATGCGGCCGCTCCTCAACAGCGTGCTTCTCGGCCTCGCGGCGGCGGCTGCCGCCGCGCTGTTGGCCGTGCCTGCGGCCGTGGCGATCGGGCGTCGCAGCGTGCGCTGGTCGGCGGAGCTGGAGGCCTTCCTGCTGGCGCCGCTCAGCCTGCCCGCGCTGATCATGGCGCTGGCGCTCCTCTTCTTCCTCGCGCGCTTCGGCCTGGCAACCAGCGGCTGGGGCTTGCTCTTCGGCCATGTCGTCATCACGCTGCCCTATGTCCTGCGAACCGTGCTGGCCGTGCAGCGCGGGCTCGATGCCAGCCTGGTCGAGGCGGCGCATGTGCTCGGCGCTACGCCTGCGCGCGCCTTCCTGTCGGTGACGTTGCCGTTGCTGCGTCCGGGCATCGTCGCTGGCGGCCTGTTCGCGTTCCTGGTGTCCTTCGACGAGCTTGCTGTGGCGCTGCTGCTGTCCTCGGCGACCACGGCGACGCTTCCCGTCGCCATCCTCAACCACGTCGCTCACAACTACGACCCTGCGGTGGCCGCGATATCGCTCGTGAAGATCGTCCTCGTGATCGCCGTCCTGCTCGCTCTGGAGCGCCTTTACGGCCTCGACCGCCTGATGCTGTCGCGCGGGCGCCGGACATGAAGGGCCGTCTCGATATTGCCGGCGTCGTCAAGCGATACGGCGCCACGGTGGCCGTGGACGGCGTCGCGCTGGCCGTGCCGTCCGGCTCGATCACGGCTCTGCTCGGGCCCTCCGGATGCGGCAAGACCACGCTGCTGCGATGCATCGCCGGTCTTGTCGACGTCGATGCGGGCACGATCGCCCTCGACGGTTCGGACATCGGCGCCTTGCCGCCCTGGCGGCGGGGCCTCGGCATGGTCTTCCAGAGCTACGCGCTGTTCCCGCACATGACCGTCGCGGAGAACGTAGCCTTCGGGCTGCGCATGCGAGGCACCGGGCAAGCCGAGACCCGGGAGCGCGTGGGGCGCGCGCTGGCTCTGGTCCGCCTGGGCGGTCTGGAGGAGCGCCGGCCGGAGCAGCTCTCC
>JAEULF010000265.1 GCA_016793965.1 Alphaproteobacteria bacterium
CCGCAAGCTGCGCTACGTGCGCGAGGACGACAAGTGCCAGCCGGCCGACGCGATCGGCGCGGTCAAGAAGCTGATCCACGAGCACAAGGTGTTCATGATCCACGGCGGCGGCTGCTCCAACGCCAGCCTCGCCGCGAAGCCGGAGATCGAGCAGGCGAAGGTGCCGTGGGTGATCACGGCGTCCACCGCCGACACGCTGACCGATCCGCGCAACCCATACATCTTCACCACCATGCTGGCGGCATGGATGGAGGCGGTCGGGCAGGTCGAGCACGCCTTCCAGCTCAATGCCAAGCGGATCGCCATCGTGTCGCAGCGCGACGCGTGGGGGCGCGCCCGCTACCAGCCGCTCCTCGACGCCCTGACCAAGGGCCGCAAGACGCAGCCCGTGGCCGACGAGGAGCTGCCGGTCGATCCGAGCGACGCGACGGCCGTGGCGCTGCGCGTCCAGGCGGCGAAGCCCGACGTCGTGCTGCTCGTGCTCTTCCCGAAGGCCGCGGCGATCTACATGCGCGACGCGTTCAAGGTCGGCTTCACGCCGATCACGCTCGGCGGCTCGACCATCGGCGACGTCGATAAGTTCGAGAAGGACGTCGGCATCCCCGGCTCGGTCAACAAGCTTCGCTCCATCACCGCGGCCGGCTACACGCCCGACGAGCCGAAGCTCGCCGAGTGGAAGAAGGCGGTCGAGGCGATGTATCCCGGCGAGGTGTTCTCGATCTGGCACATGTTCGGCATCTCCAGCGGCCAGTTCGTCGTCGAGGCGCTGAAGCGCACCGGCCGCGACCTGACGCGCGAGAAGCTGATCCAGGTGATGTCCAACCTCACCGTGCCCGTCGACACCTATGGCGGGCCGATCAGCTGCACGCCGACCGACAGCCAGTGCCACCGCACGCCGGCCTGGTTCGGGCTCGAGAGCGGCAAGGTCAAGCTGATGGGCTACACCACGGTCACGCCGATCCACAAGCAGCCCTAAGGGCTGAGCCGGCGCGGCGGCGGGCGGGCTCCTTCCGGGGTCCGCCTGCCCCGTCGCCGCCGAGGCACGGGGAAGGGGAGACGCACTTGCTGCCGTTCCTGCTCGTCAGCGGCCTGACGACCGGCGCGCTCTATGCGCTGGTGGCGATCGGGCTGGTCCTCGTCTACCGCTCGACCACGCACATCAACTTCGCGCACGGCGAGCTGTTCATGGTCGGCGGCTTCCTCGCCTACACGGGCGTGGTCATCCTCGGCTGGCCCTACGTGCCGTCGCTGATCCTCGCGGTGATCGGCACCTTCATCCTCGGGATCGTCTCCGACCGCGCGATCTTCCGGCCGCTGATCCACGCACCCGGCCTGTCGATGGTGCTGGCGACCGTGGGCTTCTCGTTCCTGCTGAAGGGCATCGGCCGGCTGCTCTGGGGCGGGCGCGGCGAGTTCACCTCGATGCCGCCGATCGTCGATCCCTCGCCGATCTTCCTCGCCGGCTTGCCGATCCTGCCGCAGCAGCTCGTCGTGCTCGCCGCGGCCGTCGCCTGCATGCTGGCGCTCGCCGCCTTCTTCCGCGGCACCACCGCCGGAAAGTCGATGCAGGCAACGGCCGAGAGCACGCGCGCGTCCTACCTCGTCGGCATCCGCGTCGAGCGCGTGTACATGTACACCTGGGGTGCTGGCGCCGCGATCGCGGCCGTGGCCGGCTGCTTCATGGCGCCGTTGACGCTGCTCTCGCCCGACATCGGGTTCAACCTGCTGCTCAAGGCCTTCGCCGCAACTATCCTCGGCGGGCTCGGCAGCATGGGCGGCGCCGTGGTCGGCGGCTTCGCCGTCGGAATCATCGAGAGCCTGGCGGGCGGCTACGTCTACACCGCTTTCCAGGACGTCTCCGCCTTCATCGTCATCATCGCCGTGCTCGTGCTGCGCCCGCAGGGCCTGTTCGGCACCCGCCCGGCGCGCGAGGCCTGAGGCGATGCGCCTCCCTCTCCCGCGCCGCGCCGTCCTTGCCGCAGCCGTCATCGGCTTCGCCGTCCTGCCGCCGGCCGGTGCGAACCCGTACTTCATCTACATCGCCAATCTGGGCCTCGTGTACGTCCTGCTGGCGATCGGGCTCAACATGCTGATCGGCTACGCCGGCCAGCTCGCCTTCGCCAACGCCGCGCTGTTCGGCATCGGCGCCTATGCGACGGGGCTGCTGCGCGTCGATCATGGCTTGCCCTTCTTCCTGGCCTTCCCGGCCGGCGTGGCCGTGGCCACCGCGATCGGCGTCGTGATCGCCTTGCCCGCGCTGCGACTGCGCGGCCTTTACCTCGCGCTCGCCTCGATCGCCTTCGCGCAGTTCTGCCTCTGGGCCTTCGTCCACTGGGAGCGCGTGACCTACGGCGCCGGCGGCGTGCGCTTGCCGCGGCTGAGCTTCGCGCCGCTGCCCGTCAGCGTCGAGGTCGGCATCTACTACCTGACGCTCGGCCTCGTGGTGCTGATGAGCTGGCTCGCGTGGAACATGCTGCGCTCGCGGGTCGGCCGCGCCCTGGTGGCCCTGCGCGAGAGCGAGGTCGCGGCCTCCGCCCTCGCGATCGACCTGACGCGTTACAAGGCCTACGCGTTCGGCGTCAGCGCCATGTTCGCCGGCGTCGCCGGCGGCCTGTTCTCGGCGCTTCTCGGCATCGTCACGCCTGAGACCTTCGACCTCTACCAGGTGGTCTCGCATTTCGCGATGGTGGTGGTGGGCGGCATCGGCTCGCTCTGGGGCGCCATCATCGGGGCGGCGCTGCTGGTCGGGCTGCAGGAGGTGCTGCGCGCGTTCCGCGAGCTGCAGGAGATCGCGTTCGGCGCGCTGATCCTATTCACCGTCCTGTTCATGCCGTCCGGACTGATCGCTTTCATCAAGCGCTTCGCGTCCGGTTGGGACGAGCCGCTGCGTCGCACGGAGGGCGACCGATGACCAAGCTGTCGCTGCAGAAGGTCTCCGTCGCTTTCGGCGGCCTGAAGGCGCTTGAGGACGTGACCATGAGCGTCCCCGCGGGCGAGATCCGCGGCGTCATCGGCCCGAACGGCGCCGGCAAGACCACGCTGCTGAACGTCGTCACCGGCGTCAACCAGCCGGACACGGGCGATGTCCAGCTCGACGGCGCCTCGATCCGGGGCCTGAAGACCAGCCAGATCGCCGCGCGCGGCCTCGGCCGCACCTTCCAGACGTCGAAGATGTTCAAGGGCATGACCGTGCTCGAGAACGTGATGACCGGGCTGCACGGCTTCCTGAAGGCCGAGCCATGGACCGCCGCGCTCAACTTCAAGCGGGTCCGCGACGAGGAGCGCGATGCGGCGGCCAAGTCGCGCGCCATCCTCGATTTCGTCGGCATGCGCCAGTTCGAGGACTACGACGCGTCGGACCTCTCCTTCGGCCAGCAGCGCGTCATCGAGATCGCGCGCGCCCTGATCGGCGAGCCCAAGGTCCTGCTGCTCGACGAGCCTGCGGTCGGTCTCTCCGCCGTGCGCGTCGACGAGCTCGACCGCCTGCTGCGCCGCATCCGCGACGAGAAGGGCGTCACCATCGTGATGATCGAGCACGTCGTCCAGCTCGTGATGGGCGTCTGCGACCGCATCACCGTGCTGAACTCCGGCCGAGTGATCGCCGAGGGCGGTGCCGAGGACGTCGCGCGCCATCCGGCGGTGGTCGAGGCCTATCTCGGCCGGGCTATCGGCGCGGCCGCAGCGGCGGGAGCGGGCCATGCTTAGGGTCGAGGGACTCAGCGTCTGGTACGGCGCCACCGAGGTCCTGCGCAACGTCGGGTTCACGGTGCCCGACGGCGAGATCGTGGCGCTGATGGGCGGCAACGGCGCCGGCAAGTCGACGACGCTCAACGCGCTCTCGGGCTTGCTCAAGCCACGCGGCGGCGCGATCAAGCTCGGCGACCGGCGCATCGACGGCCTGCATCCGCACGACGTCGTCATGGCCGGCATCGTCCAGGTGCCGCAGGGCCGCTATGTCTGGCCGAGCATGACCGTGCGCGACAACCTCGTGCTCGGCGCCGTCACGCGCAGGGACAAGGCGGGGATCGCGCGCGACATCGAAGCGCAGCTCGACCTCTTCCCGGCGCTGCGCGAGCGGCAGAAGGTGCGGGCCGGGGCCCTCTCCGGCGGGCAGCAGCAGATGGTCGCGATCGCCCGCGCCCTGATGGCGCGCCCCAAGCTGCTGCTGATGGACGAGCCGTCGCACGGTCTGTCGCCGAAGATCGTGGAGGAGATGATCGACATCATCCGCACGCTGCATAAGCGCGGCATGACGATCCTCCTGGTCGAGCAGAACGTCGGCGTGGCCGCTGCGTTGGCCGGCACGGCGCACGTGCTGCGCAACGGCGAGATCGCGCTCACGGCGCCGGGCGGCGAGCTGCTCAACAACGCGCAGCTGCTGAAGAGCTACCTCGGGCGATGAGGATGGAGAATCCCGTCTCCCGCCCATCCTTCGAGACGCGGGCTGCGCCCGCTCCTCAGGATGAGGCCGAGCTAGTCCACCGTCCTCATCCTGAGGAGGCCGCGCAGCGGCCGCCTCGTAGGATGGGCAACCGCACTGCACGATGACGGAGTCCTGAACCATGCTCTGGGTCGGCGTTGACGTCGGCGGCACCTTCACCGACGCGGTCCTGTTCGACGACGAGACGCAGTCGATCTCCTATGCCAAGGCGCCGTCCACGCCGGGCGACCCTAAGGACGGCGTGCTCGACGTGATCGAGCGCATGGGGATCGACATGGGGCGCGTCGAGCGCTTCGTGCACGGCATCACCATCGGCACCAACGCCATCCTGGAAGCGAAGGGCGCCGAGGTCTGGATGCTCGTGACCGAGGGCTTCAAGGACGTGCTGGAGATCGCCCGCACCAACCGGCCGATCCTCTACAACATCAAGTCGCTGAAGACGCCGCCGCTGGTGCCGCGCACGCGCACAGTCGAGGTCGCCGAGCGGCTGATGTACGACGGCAGCGTGCGCAAGCCCCTGGCCGCGAAGTCGCTGCAGGCCGCGCTCAAGCAGCTGCCCAAGGCGGCGAAGGGGAAGACCGGCGGCGCCACCAAGGCGCTCTGCATCTGCTTCCTGCACAGCTATGCCGACCCCAAGCACGAGGAGATGGCGCGCAAGGCGGCGGAGAAGGCGCTGCCGGGATGGTTCATCTGCACCTCCTCCGAGGTGCTCGGGCAATTCCGGGAGTACGAGCGCTTCAACACCACCGCGCTCAACGCCTATATCGGCCCGCTGATGGAGAAGTACCTGACCGGGCTGCAGCAGGGGCTGGCCAAGCGCGGCTACAAGCGCGACGTCTTCATCATGACCTCCGCCGGCGGCGTCTCGACCGCGCAGCGCGCCAAGCGGCTCCCCATCACCACCGTCCTCTCGGGACCGGCCGGCGGCGTCGCGGCGGCCGTGCACATCGGCAAGCTGGTCGGGATCGAGAACCTGATCACCTGCGACATGGGCGGCACCTCGACCGACGTCTGCCTGATCGAGAAGCTGAACCCGCCGGTCACCAACGAGCAGGTGATCGCCGACTACGCCAACCGCACGCCGCAGATCGCCATCAACGCGGTCGGCGCCGGCGGCGGCTCGATCGCCTGGATCGATCGCGGCGACATCCTGAAGGTCGGGCCGCAGAGCGCCGGCGCCAATCCCGGCCCGGCCTGCTACGGCAAGGGCGGCATCGAGCCGACGGTCACCGACGCGAACCTGGTGCTCGGCCGGCTCGATCCGAAGAACCGGCTGGCCGGGCGCATCGCGCTCGACGTCGGCCTGGCGCGCAAGGCGGTGCACGCGATGGCGTCGCGCCTGCCAGGCCTCGACGATTTCAAGGCGGCGGACGGCATCCTCAGGATCGCCGTGGCGCGCATGGTCAGCGCCATCAAGCAGATCTCGATCTCGAACGGCTACGACCCGCGCGACTTCACGCTGCTCGCCTTCGGCGGCGCCGGGCCGATGCATGCCACGGCGATCGCCGACGAGCTGGAGATGCGCCGCGTTCTCGTGCCGCTCGGCCCGGGCAACTTCTGCGCCTTCGGCTCGCTGATCTCCGACATCAGGCGCGACCACGTGCTGACGCGCACCCTGCAGCTCCGCGCATCGCGCTGGGCGGACATCGACGCGACCTTCAAGGGCATCGAGGACGGCGCCCGCAAGGCGCTGGCCGAGGAGGGCGTGCCGCCGAAGACCATCGAGACGAGACGCGCCCTCGGCATGCGCTATCTCGGCCAGTCCTGGGAGTTGCCCGTCGACGTGGCGCCGGGCACCGCGTCGATCGAGGCGCTCGACGCCGCCTTCGCCGAGGTGCATGACCGGCGCTTCGGGCACAAGGCGGCGGACGCGACGGAGGTCGTCTCCTTCCGCGTCGCCGCCATCGGCAAGGTCTCGAAGCCCGTGCTCAAGCCCTGGCGCGTGAAGGGCACGCTGGCCGACGCCAGGCATGGCGAGCGGCAGGTCTACTTCGACGGCGCCTTCATGCCGACCGCGGTCTACGACCGCGACAAGCTGCCGGCCGGTGCCATGATCGCCGGGCCGGCGATCGTCGAGGAGAGCGGCGCCACCACCGTCGTCCCGCCGGGCTGGCTGGGCAAGGTCCTCGATCTCGGCGACATCCTCCTGGAGCGGAGCAAGTCATGAGCGCAGCGCTGAAGGCGTCCGCCGCGGCGGGCAAGGCGACCATCGACCCGATCACGCTCGAGGTGGTCAACGAGGGCCTCATCGCCATCGTGCGCGAGATGCGCGCGACCATCATCCGCGCGTCCTACTCCTCGGTGATCTACGAGTTCGACGACTTCTCCTGCGCGCTGTTCGGTCCCGCCGGGGAGATGGTGGCGCAGTCCTGGGACCATCCCGGCCATGTGCTGCCGCTGCCTTGGGGCGTCAAGTGCGTGCTCGACGACTTCAAGGGCGACATCCAGCCGGGCGACGCGTTCCTGCTCAACGACCCCTATCGCGGCGGCACGCACCTGAACGACGTGACGCTCGTCTACCCGCTGTTCGACGAGAAGGGG
>JAEULF010000311.1 GCA_016793965.1 Alphaproteobacteria bacterium
TGCGGCTTCGCGCGCGTCGGCCTGCTGCCGGCGATCGGCTGGAAGCACGGGCGCTGGGTCGACTCGGTGCTGATGCAGCTTCCCTTGGGCGACGGCGACCGCTCGAAGCCGCCGCGGCCGTAGCGGCTACCCCCGCACGTACCGCATCGTCTGGAATCCCCGGCGCAGCGCGACGACGTCGCGGCGCACGGCGGCCGGGTCCTCGCCGTCGCGCCAGACGCGCGCGATCAGCCGCGCGATGTCGGGCATGTGCGCCGGCTCCAGGCCCCAGCGCGTGACCTCCTGCGTGCCGATGCGGATGCCGTTCAGGTCGCCCGCGACCGGCGGCAGCGGCAGGCCGATGCCGCAGAGCAGGATGTTGGCGGCGGCGAGCGTCTTCGACGCCGCCTGCCCGCCGCCATAGGGTGCTGCATGCAGCGCCAGGTGGTGGCTGGCCGTGTGCCCGCGCCCGGGCACCGCGTGCACCGGCAGTCCCTCGGCGGCGAGGGCAGCGCCGAGCGCCTGCGCATTGGCGATGCACGTCCCTGCATAGGCGGGCCCGTGCTCCAGCAGGTCGAGGGTGGCGAGCGCCAGGGCCGCCGTCTTGCCCAGGTCGAAATTCGCGGTCAGGCCGGGATAGGCGATCGGGTCGAGGCGGGCCGCGAGCGCCGCGTCGGCCGTCAGCACCAGGCCCGAGGGCGGCCCGCCATAGGCCTTGTAGGTCGACATGGTCATGACATGGGCGCCCTCTTCGAGCGGCGCCTGGAAGCGGCCGCCGGCGATGATCCCGGCCATGTGCGCGGCGTCGTAGAGCAGCACGGCGCCGATCTCGTCCGCGATGGCGCGCAGCTCGCGCACGGGATAGGGGAAGAGGCAGAGCGAGCCGGCGACGGTGATCACCTTCGGCAGCAGGCGCTTGGCGTCCGCGCGCAGGCGCTCCAGGTCGATCGCCGTCGCCGCCGCGTCGACCGGCAGCGGGTGGATCTCCAGCCCGTACAGCCCGGCGGCACCGGCGCGGTGGTGCGTGACATGGCCGCCGAGCTCCGGCGGCATCGCCATGATGCGGTCGCCCGGCCGGCAGGTCGCCATGAACACGTAGAGGTTGGCGAGCGCGCCCGATCCCACGCGGATCTCGGCGAAGGGCGCCCTGAACAGCCGCTTGACCAGGCCCTCTGCCACGACCTCGATCTGCTCGGCGAACTGCATGCCCATCTCGTACTTGTCGCCGACATAGCCCAGCGACGGCCGGTTGCCGAGCGAGCGCGCCAGCAGGGCCGCGGCGCGCGGGTTCATGACGTTGGTGCCGGCGTTGAGCCCGAGCGTCTCGCGGTCCATGTGCCGCTCATGCGCCTCGATCAGGCCCATCAGCCGCGTCTCGATCGCGTCGGCGCTCCCCGGCAGCAGCCGTGCCGCGGCCGCCGCCTCGACGCGGCGCAGGGACTCGGGGATCCAGGATTTCTCGGCGGCGATGGCGGCGTCCATGGCAGGTCCTCGGAAGCGGGAGTGCGTCGCCCATGCTGGAGTCGCCGACCGGCGCAGCGCAAGGGCGGCGGTGCCGGTGCGGCGTCACGACGATCTCGATCGAGCACCGCGCCTGGCCGACTCGCGATGGCCCCGGACGCGGCAGGCTGCGCCGTTGTCAGTGCGGCGCGCGCTCGATACGGTCGCAGCCTGGGCTGCCGCAGCAGCGGCAGGGCCGCGCCGGCGCCACATGGGATCGCGGCATGCAGGACGAGAGCGGCCAAGGCGGGGGCGGCCAAGGAGAGGGCGGCCAAGGAGAGGGCGGGCTGGCCGGCGAGTCCTTCGCCTCCTACCTCGCCAGGGTCTATGTCGCGGAGAAGGGCTATCAGCGCGGCGTGCCGCCTGAGGCCGACGCGCTGCGCGATGCCTGCGACGCTGTGCTGACCGGATGGAGCAGCTACGGGCTGCACATCGTTTGCCTGGTCGATGCGGAAGGCGACCCCGACAAGCGGTTCCGGCTTTCGCAGGACGAGCTCGAAGCGCTCGGCCCGCTTCTCCTGCCGCTCGGCGCCTCGAACGGCTACGCGCGCCAGCCGGTGCATGTCGACATCGTCGAGATCCGCCGGACGCCGCCGACGGATGCCGAGCGCGAGCGCCTGCGGGCCCTGCGTCGCCGCCTGCTCTTCGCGAAGCTGGTTCCGTCCGGCTGGGCGATCGATGCGAGCGCCGGGACCGTGTGGACCAACGCGCCGATCCTGCGGCGCCTGATCGAGCGGCCGCGCATGGAGCGGCTGCTGCGAGAGCCGAGGCGCAGCGCGGGCGACATGCGGCCGATCCCGTCGGCTGCGCTCCTGAAGCCGGGACTGCCGGTGGTCACGGCGGCATTGCTCGGGCTCCTCGCTGCCGCGTTTGCCTTGGTCCTGCTCCTCGCGGAGGACCCGACGACCGGGGCGCTGGCGCCCGGCGTGCGCAGCCTGGTGGCGTTCGGCGGATTGTCGCATCGCGCGATCCTCGAGCTGGGGGAATGGTGGCGCCTGGCCTCCGCCGTGCTGCTGCATGGGGACGTCCTGCACCTCCTGCTCAACGGCGTGGCGCTCGCCGTCGTCGGCAAGCTGCTCGAGAGCCTGGTCGGGCGCGCGTGGTTCGCCGCCGTCTTCGTCCTCGGCGGGCTCGGCGGCTCGCTGCTCTCGCTCACGCTCAATCCGCCGAACGTCGTCTCGGTCGGCGCCTCCGGCGCGATCATGGCGCTCGCCGCCGCGGCCCTCGCCTGCTCGTTACGGCTAGCGAACCCAGCGCAGCGGCACCAAGCCCAGATCGGCTTGGTGCAAGTCCTGGTCCCGGCCCTCATCCCGCTGGCGACGACCGTGAGCGGCGGCCGGATCGACTATGCCGCGCATCTCGGCGGCGCGTTGGTCGGCGGCGCGCTCGGCCTGGCGCTGCTCAAGCTCTGGCCGCGGACGGAAGCGCTGCCGCGCCTTCGCCCCGTCGCCATCGGCGTCGCGGCTGCCGGGCTCGTTGCCGCCTGCGCGGCGGCGGCCATGGTCGCGCAGACCTACCGGCCGGCGATCCTCGTGGCCCGCCTGATCCCGCAGGACCAGGTGCCGCGCTCGGAGGCCGAGGCGAAGTCCCGCGCGGCCGAGCTTGCGCGGCGCTATCCGCATGACCCGCGCGCCCGCATGGCGCTGGCGCGCCAACTCCTCGACGCGCGCGATCGCGCCGGGGCCGAGCGCGAGCTGCGCGCCGGCCTGGCCGAGGAGGAGATGCTGCGCCTCTATTTCCGCCCGGAGCTGACGCACCAGTTCAAGGCGCTGCTGGCGTTGACCCTCGCCGATTCCGGCCGGCGCGACGAGGCGCGGGACGTCGCGCGCTCCGTCTGCATCGGCCTGTCGCCCGAGCCGATCCGCCGCATGCTGGCAGCGGCCAAGCTCTGCGAGTAGAGGGGCGCCCGGCCCGAGGCTACCCCCAGCGGCGCAGCGCCATCGCCGCGCGCACGCGCTGCTCGGCCAGGCGCAGGGCGGCGGCGCGCGGCAGCAGCTTGGCGCGGCGCGACTCGGCGAGCACGGCGGCGGTGTTGGCGCGGATCTTCTCCTCGATCGCGGCGAAGGCCGCGCGCTCGCTGCCGCCATGGTACTCGACGGCGGCGCAGATGACGCCGCCGGCGTTCGCGATGAAGTCGGGCAGCACCAGAACGCCGCGCGCGGCGAGCGCGGCCTCGGCCTCCGGCGTCGCCGGGATGTTTGCGCCCTGCGCGACGATGCGCGCGTCGAGCCGCGCCGCGTTGTCCGCGCGCAGCACGTCCGGTCGCGCCGCGGGGATCCAGATCTCGCACGCCAAGTCGATCGCGGCGTCCGGCCCGAGCGCCTTGCCGCGCCCGTGCGCGGCGACGCTCAGGCCCGCGCGCTTGGTCGCGACGAGGGCGGCGACGTCGATGCCGTCCGGATCGGCCAGCGTGCCGCCGGTGTCCGAGGCGCCGACCAGGATCGTGCCCTGCTCTCCGAGGAAGCGCGCGGCATGCTGCCCGACAGCTCCGAAGCCCTGCACGACGACGCGCGCACCCTTGAGGGACAGCCCGATCGACTCGGCACCGACGGCGACGGACGCCGCGAGGCCGAAGCCGGTGGCGCCGATCTCGTCGAGCGGAATGCCGCCGAGCGCCCGCGGCAGGCCGACGGCGCGGCCGATCTCGTCATGGATCCAGGCCATGCAGGTCTCGTCCGTGCCCATGTCCGGACCCGGAATGTAGTCCGCGAGATCGGCGATCGCGGCGGCGAAGCCGCGCACCAGCCGTTCCTTCTGCGCCCTGTCCATCCGCGGGTCGCCGATGATGACCGACTTGCCTCCGCCATGGGTGAGGCCGGCGGCCGCGTTCTTGAACGTCATGGCGCGTGCCAGGCGGAACGCCTCGCCCATGCTGGCGTCGGGCGCCATGCGGATGCCGCCGATCGAGGGTCCGCAGGCGACGTTGTCGATCGCCACCACCGCGCGTAGCCCGATCGCCGGTCGGTGGATGTGGACGATCGCCTGCGGGCCGAGATCGTCTGCGAGCGCGAAGGGGTCGCCGGTCATGCGCAGGTCTCCTCAGTGATCACGTCGCGCGCTCCGCATCCGCGATGACGGCGGCGAGGAAGCGCGCGGCCTCGCCTCCGGTGACCGCGCGATGGTCGAAGGTCAGCGAGAGCGGCAGCATGCGGTGCACGGCGGTGCCGCCGGCGGCGGACACCACGGTCGGGCGGATCCGCCCGGCGCCGAGGATCGCGACCTGCGGCGGCACGATCGCGAGCTGCGCGTAGCGGCCGGCCAGCATGCCGAAATTCGAGAGCGTGATCGTCGCGCCGCGCAGGTCGGCGAGCGGCACGCTGCGGCCGCGCGTCGCCGCTTTCACCGCGTCGAGGGCGGCGCGCAAGCCCGGCGCATCGAGACCGCCGGCGTCGCGCAGCACCGGCACGATAAGGCCGTCAGGCGTATCGACGGCGATGCCGAGATCGACCCGGTCGTGCAGGCGGCGCGTCATGGCGGCGCCGTCGAACCATGCGTTCAGCGCCGGCGCGGCGGCGCAGCCCGCGGCGACCGCGCGCACCAATCGTGCGGTCACGTCCGGCGCCGCCGGCCAGGTTTCGATATCGGCGTCGTCCGAGACTGTCGCCGGCACCACCGCGGCACCCGCGCGCGCCATCGCCTCGGCCATGGCGCGCCTGACGCCGCGCACCGGCTCGGGCTGCGCCTGACCGGCGCTCGCGCGAGCAGCCTCGACATCGGCGCGGGTGACGCTGCCGCCGGGACCGGTCGGCGTCACCGTGGCGATGTCGATGCCGCGCCGCTGCGCCAGGGCGCGGATGGCCGGTGCCGCCTTTGCCGCTCCACGCGGCGCAGCGGCTGCGCGACGTTGCTCGGACGGCGCCGCCGCCGGCAGCGCGGCGGGGCCTGGGTCGCCGCCGAGCTCTCCGACGATGGCGCCGGCATCGGCATGCGCGCCCTCCTCGTAGTCGACGAGCGGCGCGCCGACTTTGACGCGGTCGTGCAGCGCCGCGCGCAGATGGGCGATGCGGCCGGCATGGGGCGCCGGGATCTCGACGACCGCCTTCTCGGTCTCCACCGCGACGAGCGGCTGGTCGGCGACGACGTGGTCGCCCGGGGCGACATGCCAGGCGACGATCTCCGCTTCCTGCAGTCCCTCGCCGAGATCGGGCAGTCGGAACGTGCTCATCGGAAGGCCATGGCCCGGCGCGCGGCAGCGAGGATGCGCGCGGCGCTCGGCATGTAGTGCTGCTCGGTGCGCGGATAGGGCATCACCGTGTCCCAGCCCGTCACGCGCTCGACCGGGGCGAGCAGCGACAGCAGCCCCTTCTCGGCGACCGTCGCGGCGATCTCGCTCGCCATGCCCGCGGTCAGCGGCGCCTCCTGCACGACGACGCAGCGCCCCGTGCGCTCGACCGAGGCGAGGATGGTCGCCGCGTCGAGCGGCTTCAGCGTGGCCGCGTCGATCACCGCGGCGCTGACGCCCTCGGCCGCCAGGGAATCGGCGGCGGCCAGCGTCTCGCGCAACATCGCGCCCCAGGCGACCAGCGTCAGGTCGCCGCCGTCCCGCAGGACGAAGCAACGGTCGAGCGGCAGCGTCCTTCCGTCGTCAGCGACCTCCTCGCGCGCGGCGCGGTAGAGCCGCGTCGGCTCGAAGAACACGACGGGGTCCGGGTCGGCGATGGCGGCCAGCAGCAGGCCATAGGCGCGCCGCGGCGAGGACGGGATCACCATCCGCAGGCCGGGGATCTGCGCGAACATCGCCTCCGGGCTTTCCGAGTGGTGCTCGACCGCGCGGAT
>JAEULF010000317.1 GCA_016793965.1 Alphaproteobacteria bacterium
GCGCTGACGGTCCTGCTGCGGCGGCTCTATCCGTGGACGCCGACGGACTGACGGGAGGACGCGATGGACCTCAACCTCGGCCGGATCGGCCAGGTCGCCTTGCCGGTTGCCGACGTCGACCGGTCGGAAGCCTTCTACGGCCAGATGCTGGGCTTGCGCCGGCTCTACCGGTTCGGCGACCTGACCTTCTTCGACTGCGCCGGCACGCGGTTGATGCTGGAAAGGGCGCGCGACGGCGCGCCGCAGCCGAGCAGCGGCGCGATCTATCTCCGCTGCGCCGACATCGCGCTCGCGGTGCGCGAGCTGGAGCGGCGCGGCGTCGCCTTCGACTCGGCGCCGCACCTGGTCGCGCGCATGGACGACCACGACCTCTGGATGGCGTTCTTCAAGGACCCGGACGGCCACGTCCTCGCGCTGATGATGGAGGCGCCGAAGGGGTACGCATGCTCGGTCCTCGCGGCGACGGAGCGGTAGGCCCCGCCGCCCTCCGGCCTACGCGAACGCCACCTGGGCGATCGGCGGCAGGTGGCCGGCGACATGCATCCAGCTTCGCCCGGCATCCTCGCTGACCCAGAGATTGCCGGTGGTCGAGCCCATGACCAAGCGCTCGCCGCTGCCGTCGACGGCGAGCGCGTGGCGGTAGATCAGGTCGAAGCAGCCGGCCGCCGGCAACCCGTCGCCGAACGCCTCGAAGCTCTTGCCGCCGTCCCTGGTGCGCGTCACAACCAGCTTGCCGTCGACCGGCACCCGGCACTCGTCCTTGACCGCCGGCGCGAACCAGGCGGTCAGCGGGTCCCTGGGGTGCGCGGCGACGGCGAAGCCGAAGACCGACGGCTTGACGCCCTTGATCTCCTCGAAGGTGGTACCGCCGTCGGTCGAGCGGAACATGCCGTTGTGGTGCTGGCACCAGGCGACGTCCGGCGCGGCGGCGCAATGCGCCAGGCGATGCGGGTCCTGGACGTTCAGCTCGTAGGCGCGGGCGGGCGGCATGTACTCCGCGCGCAGGCCCTTGCCGACGTGGCGCCAGGCGGCACCGGCATCGTCGCTCTTCCAGACGCCGCCGCTGGAGATGGCGATGGTGAGCCGGCGCGGGTCGCGCGGGTCCGCATGGACGGAATGGATGCCGGCATGGTCGTAGCCGCCGCCGAACCACTCCTTGCGCTCGGGCACGTTCCACAGGCTCTCGACAAGCGACCAGCTGGCGCCGCGGTCAATGCTGCGGAACAGGCCGGCCGGCAGGGCGCCGGCCCAGAGCTCGCCCGGCGCGCCGCCGGCCGCCAGCGTCCAGATCATGTCCACCGCCGGCGCCTTCTCGCCGCCTGCCGGCGGCTCGGCCGCGGCCGGCGCCGCAGGAAAGGCCGGCGCCGGCAGCTCGGTCCAGGTGGCACCGCCATCTTCCGAGCGGTGCAGCTTCACGCCGAAATGGCCGAGGCGCAGCGCCGCGTAAAGGCGGCCGTCGCGCGCGTCGTCGAGGAAGGCCGAGACCGGCGAGCCGACGAAGGCCGCCGGCGCCTGCGCCCATGCCTTGCCCTTGCGCGCCAGGCGCACGAAGCCCTTGCGCGTCGCCACGAGGACATCCAGCGCCATCGCTAGCCTCCCGACAGGGCCTGGAAGACGAAGATCTCGTCCTGCGGCCGCACCGCGTCGCTCAAGCCGTCGCGATCGGAGACAGCCGCGTCGTTGACGTAGATGACGACGTGCCGGCGCAACCGCCCCTGCTCGTCGACGATGTAGGAGCGCAGCTGCGGATTGCCGGCGAAGACCTGGTCGAGCGCCTCGCGCACCGTGCGGCCCTGGACGCCGACCGGCGGGCAGGCGACGTGGCGGCGCAGGTTCGCCGTGAAGCTGATCTGTCCCATGATTGCCGCCCGCAAGCTCCCTGCTCATCCTGCATGGCGCCCGGCATACCGGCAAGTCGCGCCGGCGGGACCATCGCTTGATGCAGCGCAACGCGTGGCGGCCCGGGATGCGCGACGCTGCGCCCAGGATCGTCGCGGTCGCGGGGGGACCGATGCCCAAGAAGATCGTCATCATCGACGGCCATCCGGACCCGGACCGCGGCCGCTTCTGCCATGCGCTCGCCGACGCCTATGCCGCGGGCGCGGCGGCGGGCGGGCACCAGGTCAGGCGCATCGACGTCGCGCGCACCGAGGTGCATTTCCTGCGCAGCGCGCTCGAATGGCAGAGCGGTGAGCCGGTGCCGGCGATCCGCGAGAGCCAGGACGCGATCTTTTGGGCCGAGCACCTCGTCATCATCTACCCGCTCTGGCTGGGGTCGATGCCGGCGCTGCTCAAGGCGTTCCTGGAGCAGGTCTGCCGCCCGGGCTTCGCCATCGCCGAGGGCAAGCGCACGATGTGGCCGGGGCTGCTGACCGGCCGCTCGGCACGCATCGTCGTCACCATGGGCATGCCGGCCTTCCTGTTCCGCTGGTACTTCCTCGCCCACAGCCTGAAGAGCCTGGAGCGCAACATCCTGCGCTTCGCCGGGATCGGCCCGATCCGCGAGACGCTGATCGGCAGCGTCGAGGCGAGCGCCGCGACCCGCCAGAGGTGGCTCGCGCGCATCGCCGCCCTCGGCGGCGCGGCCCGCTAGCGCGCCCTTCGCGCTGCGAAGGGTTGACGAACGCCGCGCTCGGCGGCAGAGATGCTGCGGATCGGTCGGCCCGCCATGGGCGCCGACCGACGCTAGGCCGGGCCCTTCTGGCAGCTTCCGCCGCAGTTCGGGGGCTGCGATGTCGGACTGGGCATCCCGAAGGAGCGACCCGATTGGCCTCGTCGTACTCCGGCCCCGTCAGCCGTGGGTCGCATCGCCCCGCGGAGCGTATCGAGCCCAGGCGCCCGGCCGCGGCCCGGCAGGTTCCCGATCCAGCGCCCGCCACGTGCCGCGGGCAGTCGAGCGCCGCGACGCGGCGGCGACGCGCTTGAGCGTTCGTCGTCGCGGCGACGGCGACCGCCGTTCATCTGTTCGCGCTCCGGGTCGCGCGCGATCCCATCCTGATCATGCATGTATGGAGGATGCTCCATGAGCTTGCTGCAATGGCTGACGCTCGTCGTCTTCGCTGCGTCGATCGTCGCGATCGTCGTGAACAAGCTCGAGGCCAGCATCGTCGCGCTGGTCGGCGTCTTGGTCATGGTCTGGATGGGCACCATGACCGAGGTCGAGGCGGCGTTGCTCGTCGACTGGAACGTGATGGCGATCCTGGTGGGAATCTGGGTCATCGCGTCGTATTTCGGCAAGACCGGCGTGCCGAGCTGGCTCTCCGTCCAATCGCTCAGGCTGTCCGGAGGACGGGCGGGGCTGCTGGTGATGGTTCTGTCCATGCTCACCGGCCTCCTGTCGATGTTCATCGACAACGTGGTCTGCATCCTGATGATGGCGCCGGTGGCGCTGCCGCTCGCTCGGGCGCTCAGCATCCCCGCGACGCCGCTCGTGCTGATGATCGGCTTCAGCGCCAATTTCATGGGCACCGCCCTGCTGCTGGGCGACCTGCCGCCGCAGATGCTGCACAGCGTGTCGGGCGCCGAGTTCTTCGACTTCATCTGGCTGCATGGACTGCCGTCGTCGTTCCCGATCCTGATGGCGACGTTCGCCGTCACGCTGGCCGTGATGTACGCCTATGGCTTTCGGCGCATCGGCAAGCCGGCAGCCTCCGGCGATTCCGGCATCACGTCGGAGATCCCGGATCCCCGGTTCGCCTTCATCACGGTGGGCGTGTTCCTGTTGACCGTGCTGGCGATGGCGATGCGCGAGCTTCTCGGGGTCAAGCTCGGCTTCATCGCGATCACCGGCGCGATCGTCCTGGTGCTGATCGTCGAGCTCATGGGCGAAAGGCTCAAGGCGCCGAGCTTCGAGAGCGTGCTGCAGGAGCTCGAGTGGCGCGCGATCTTCTTCTACATCGCGCTGTTCGCCTTGGTCGGCGGGCTGGAGAAGACGCATATCCTGACGATGATGGCCGACGCGATGAAGCCGCTGTTCACCGAGAATTACGCGCTCGGCGCCACGCTGCTGTACTGGGTCACGGTCCCGATCGTCGGCCTCGTCGAGCATGACGCCTACATCCTGACGTTCCTCTACATGATCCGCGACCTCGGCTCGTCCGGTGTCCCGACCTGGCCGCTTTGGTGGATGGTGCTTTGGTCGGGGACGCTGGGCAGCAACTTGACCATCGCCGGTGCCCCGGCGCTCTACGTCGCGCTCCGGATCAGCGAGAAGGAGGAGAATCGCAAGGTCTCGCTCCGGGAGTTCCTGTCGTGGAGCCTGCCGTTCTGCCTGGTCAGCTGCTTCATCTGCTACTTGCTGGGAATGGCGATCTGGGTCCTGCCCCACGCGAACTGAGAAGCCGAGGTAAGGAACATGTTCAAGCACATCCTGATCCCGATCGACGGATCGCCGCTGTCGCGCAAGGCGGCGGCGGCGGGCATTGCCCTGGCCAAGTCGGTCGGCGCCAAGGTCACCGGCTTCATGGCAGCGCCGCCCGCCACTCCCATCGTCTTCCGGAACTTCGTGCCTGTCGGGTACGCGACGACGGACGAGCATGCGAAGATGATCGAGAAGGCCACGGCACGGCACCTGGCGTTCATCGAGCGCGCGGCGGCCAAGGCGCGCGTGCGCTACGAGGGCGTGCACGTCACGAGCGATTATCCGGCCGATGCGATCATCGAGATGGCGAAGAAGCGCAAATGCGACGCTATCGTCATGGCGACGAGCGGTCAGGGCGGCATGCGCGGCGTCTTCATCGGGAGCGTGGCGCAGAAGGTCCTGAACAAGTCCGCGATCCCGGTCTTGGTCATCCGCTGACCGGCCGACGGGCGCCGAATCGGTCTTGATCGGCCGCCGTCCGTCCGACTGCCCGCCAGGTTGCAAGCTGGCGGCGGCATCCCCATCTGGCGTCGATTGACCGGATCCGCCCGCGGCAGCGCTCGCGTGCATGCAGAGGAATTGAAATGGGCGAGTTGCTCTCGATCGACGCTTTGTCCGCGCTCC
>JAEULF010000352.1 GCA_016793965.1 Alphaproteobacteria bacterium
CTTCTTCACCATCTCGGGTTCCGACTTCGTCGAGATGTTCGTGGGCGTCGGCGCATCGCGCGTGCGCGACATGTTCGAACAGGGCAAGAAGAACGCGCCCTGCATCATCTTCATCGACGAGATCGACGCGGTGGGCCGCCACCGCGGCGCCGGCCTGGGTGGCGGCAACGACGAGCGCGAGCAGACGCTGAACCAGATGCTGGTCGAAATGGACGGGTTCGAGAGCAACGAGGGCGTGATCCTGATCGCGGCGACGAACCGGCCGGACGTGCTGGACCCCGCGCTGCTTCGCCCCGGCCGCTTCGACCGCCAGGTCGTCGTGCCCAACCCCGACATCCTCGGGCGCGAGAAGATCCTGAAGGTGCATATGCGCAAGGTGCCGCTCGGGCCGGACGTCGACCCGAAGGTCATCGCGCGCGGAACGCCCGGCTTCTCCGGCGCCGACCTCGCCAACCTGGTCAACGAGGCGGCGCTGCTCGCGGCGCGGCGCAACCGGCGCCTCGTCACCATGAAGGAGCTCGAGGACGCGACGGACAAGGTGCTGATGGGCGCCGAGCGCCGCTCCATGGTGATGACGGAGAAGGAGAAGGAGCTGACCGCCTATCACGAGGCCGGGCATGCGCTGGTGGCGCTCAACGTGCCGCAGCACGATCCCGTGCACAAGGCGACCATCATCCCGCGCGGGCGCGCCCTCGGCATGGTCATGAGCCTCCCCGAGCGCGACAAGCTCAGCCAGACCAAGACCGAGCTGACGTCGAAGCTCGCCATGGCGTTCGGCGGGCGCATCGCCGAGGAGATCATCTTCGGGCCGGAGAACGTCACGACGGGCGCCGCCGGCGACATCCAGATGGCGTCCCGCATGGCGCGCGCCATGATCACCGAGTTCGGCATGAGCGAGAAGCTCGGGCGCGTGCGCTACAGCGCCAACGAGCAGGAGGTCTTCCTCGGCCATTCGGTGACGCAGACCCAGAACGTCTCGGAGGCGACGGCCGAGCTGATCGACGCGGAGATCCGCCGCCTGATCGAGGAGGCGGAGGCGACGGCGCGGCGCATCATCACCGAGCGCATCGACGACCTGCACCGGCTCGCCAAGGCGCTGCTCGAGCACGAGATCCTGACCGGCGAGGAGATCAAGGCGGTGCTGCGCGGCGAGACGATCACGAAGCCGGACGCGGACGACCCGCCGCCGCGCTCGCCCGGGCGCCGCGGCTCGGTGCCCACCGGAGGCAAGCGCGGCTCCGGCGAATCGCGGGGCGAGGGGGGCGGCTTGTCGCCGGAGCCCCAGCCCGGCGCCGACTGACGTGATCCCTACGGAGACCATCGACCCGGGGGCGGCAGCCGAGAGGCTCGCCGCCCCCGGCGCTTTCGGAGCGCTCTGCCCGCTCGCCATGCTGACCGGGCGCGCGGCGACGGCGGCCATCGCCGCCGGCGACGCGCTGCCTTTCCTCGGCGGCTCGCCCGCCATGCCGCTCGCCTTCGCGCGGGCGAAGATCCTGGTGCGCGTGGGCGAGGCGGTCGCGGAGGCGCATCTGGGCGCGGCGGGGCTGGCGGCCTGGATCGCCGGCCTGCCCGCTCCGCTCGGCCAGCGCTTCGCCGCGCAGCGCGAGCGGCTGACGCGCTTGCGGCCATCCTTCGCAGGGCTGCCCTCGGAGCGCTGGCCGCTGGTGATGGGCATCGTGAATGTCACGCCGGACAGCTTCTCCGACGGCGGCCGCTTCCTCGACCCGGCGAGCGCCATCGCGCATGGCCGGGCCTTGCGCGCGGCCGGGGCCACGCTGCTGGACGTCGGCGGCGAATCGACCCGTCCGGGCGCCGCACCGGTGCCCGAGGCGCTGGAGCGCGACCGCGTGCTGCCCGTGATCGAGGCCTTGGCACGCGACGGCGCCGTCGTCTCCGTCGATACGCGGCGGGCCAGCGTGATGCGGGCGGCGCTCGACGCTGGCGCCCGCATCGTCAACGACGTGACCGGCCTGACGGGCGACCCCGCGAGCGCGGACCTGGTCCGCGCGCGGGCGGTGCCGACCGTGCTGATGCACATGCAGGGCACGCCGCGGACCATGCAGGCCGCGCCGCGCTACGCGCATGCGGCGCTCGACGTGCTGGAGTGGTGCGAGGGGCGCCTGACGGCGCTGGGCGCGGCCGACGCGCCTGCGCAGGCCCGCTTCGCCGTCGATCCGGGCATCGGCTTCGGCAAGACGCTGGAGCACAACCTCGTGCTGTTCGCGCACCTGGCGATGCTGCACGCGACCGGGGCGCCCGTCCTGCTCGGCGCCTCGCGCAAGAGCTTCATCGCCAACCTGGCGCCGGACGCGCCGGCCGACGGGCGCCTGCCCGGCTCGCTCGCTGCCGTGCTCGCAGCGCTTCTGGCCGGCGTGCAGATCGTGCGGGTGCACGACGTCGCCGAGACCGTGCAGGCGCTCGACGTAGCGCGCGCGATCCTGGCGGCGGGGTGATTCCCTCGCCCGTCCGGAGCGCAGCGGAGGATGGGAGGGCGAGGGCAGCCGCCCTACATGAACCTGCGCCGCCGCTTGAACGCGGCGACGTCCTTCGCTGTCAGCCACGCGCTCGATCGCCGCGACGATCTCCTCTTTCGCGGCCAGGCGCCCATCTCGTCGCCCGGCCGGAATCGATGCCGCAAAGGCTGCGCGACGGGCGAGGAGAACTCCGCGCTCGCCGCGAAGCCGGCCTCCGGGCGATCCTCAGCGCCCGCGCCGCCGCCGCGCCACCATCAGCAGCCAGCCGATCGCCCCGGTCAGCAGCACCATGACCAGCCAGCCCCAGCGCGGGCCGATCGGGCAGCCGGATCCCTCCGGCGGGCGCCACGGGCCGGCGCGGCGCGACAGCGCCACATGCAGCAGCGGCAGCGCCCAAAGGAGCAGCAGCGCCGCCCAGGCGACGATCCTGTCGGTATCCATGCCTTCCATTCCGCCACTCTTGCCTGCTAAGCCGGTCCCCGTCTCGCCCGCCGCTTGGCGCCGCGCGGCATAGGGAGTATCACGGCAACCGCTCGTCCGTTGCGTGGGGAAAACGGGCGCCAACCGAGAGGGAGAGCATCATGCTGAAGGGCAAGCGCGCCATTGTCACCGGCTCGACGAGCGGCATCGGCCTCGGGATCGCCCGCAGGCTGGCGAAGGAGGGCTGCAACATCCTCCTGAACGGCTTCGGCGACGCCAAGGAGATCGAGAAGCTGCGGGCCGACCTGGCCAAGGAATTCAGCATCAAGGTCGGCTACTCCGGCGCCGACCTGTCGAAGCCGGCCGATGTGCGGGGCATGATCGCCACGGGCGACAAGGAGCTCGGCGGCATCGACATCCTGGTGAACAACGCCGGCATCCAGTTCACCTCGAACATCGAGGACTTCCCGGACGAGAAGTGGGACCAGATCATCGCCATCAACCTCTCGGCGGTGTTCCACGGCATGAAGGCCGTGCTGCCGCAGATGAAGAAGCGGGGATGGGGCCGCATCATCAACATCGCCTCGGCGCATGGCGTCGTCGCGTCCAAGCAGAAATCCGCCTATGTCGCGGCCAAGCACGGCATCCTCGGCCTCACCAAGGTCGGCGGCCTCGAGTGCGCCGGCATGGGCGTCACGGTCAACGCCATCTGCCCGGGCTGGGTGCTCACCCCGCTCGTCCAGAAGCAGATCGAGGACAAGGCCAAGGCCGCCGGCATCTCGGTGAAGCAGGCCGAGATCGACCTGCTGTCGGAGAAGCAGCCGTCGCGCCAGTTCGCCACCCCCGAGCAGCTCGGCGGCCTGGCGGCATTCCTGAGCTCCGACGATGCCGCCCAGATCACCGGCGCCACCTACCTGATGGACGGTGGTTGGACGGCACAGTGACCGTTCTTGTTACAAAACGGTTGTGAGGTTGCGACCATTGATAGCGAAGCATGCGATCGCGGCATGTCACCCTTGACGATGGCGCACGGGGGTCCTAGGGTGCCGTCTAACGTGACGGCGAGTTGAGCAGGGGCTTCACGCAAAAGAAAAGAGACGCGCACTTCCGTCCGTGGAAGCCGCCCGAGCCGCAAGGATCGGGCGGTTTTTTCTTTTTGGCTTGAGGGCTTGCCGCTGCGGCGCCGCTCGCCTGCCCGCGGGGGATTGGCTAGGCTCGGGGCTCCGACCTGGCCCGACCGGAGTGGCGCCATGACCGAGCCGCGCGGCATGAAGATCGCGACGCTGAGCCTGCATGCCGGCCAGCGGCCGGACCCGGCGACAGGCGCCCGCGCCGTGCCGATCTACCAGACCACGTCCTTCGTGTTCGAGGACACGGCCCACGCTGCCAGCCTGTTCAACCTGGAGCGGCCCGGCCACATCTACTCGCGCATCTCCAACCCGACGGTCGCCGTGCTCGAGGAGCGCGTGGCCGCCATGGAGAACGGAGTCGGCGCCATGGCGACGGCGAGCGGCCAGGCCGCCCTGTTCGGCGCCATCGCGACGCTGATGGGCACGGGCGGCCATATCGTCGCCTCGGCCTCGCTCTACGGCGGCTCGGTCAACCTGCTGAAGCTCACCCTGCCGCGCTTCGGCATCACGACGACCTTCGTCGACCCGCGCCGTCCCGCGCTGTTCCGCGAGGCCATCCGGCCGCAGACGCGGCTGGTCTTCGCCGAGACGCTAAGCAATGCCGGGCTCGAGGTCCTCGACATCGCAGCGGTGGCGGAGATCGCGCATGCCGCGAAGCTGCCGCTGATGCTCGACGCGACGATGACGCCGCCGACGCTTTGCCGCTCCTTCGACTGGGGTTGCGACATCGTCATGCACTCGGCGACCAAGTGGATGGGCGGGCACGGCGTCGCCATCGGCGGCATCGTCGTCGACAGCGGCCGCTTCGACTGGATGGCGACCGACGGCATGTTCCCGACGCTGACAGAGCCCTATGCGGGCTATCACGGCATCACCTTCGCCGAGGAGTTCGGCCCGGCCGCCTTCGCCATGCGCGCGCGCGCAGAGGGCATGCGCGACTTCGGCCCGGCCATGGCGCCCGCGACCGCCTTCTACATCCTCCAGGGCATCGAGACCCTGCCGCTGCGCATGGAGCGGCACGTCGCCAACGCGCATGCGATCGTCGCCTACCTGCAGCGTCACCCTGCCGTCGCCTGGGCGAGCCACCCCGACTTGCCGGAGCATCCCGACCACGCGCTCGCCAAGCGCCAGTTCCCCAAGGGCGCGGGCTCGATGGTGTCTTTCGGCGTCAAGGGCGGGCGCGCCGCCGGGGCCAAGTTCATCAACGCGCTGCGGCTCGTGTCGCATCTCGCCAATCTGGGCGACGCCAAGACGCTCGCCATCCATCCGGCATCGACGACGCATCAGCAGCTCGACGCCGAGGCGATGAAGGCGGCGAAGCTGTCGGAGGACCTGATCCGGCTCTCGGTCGGGCTCGAGGATCCCGACGACATCAAGGCCGATCTCGACCAGGCGCTCAAGGCGTCGCAGCGCTGACCGACAGGAGCGGGACCGGCATCATGGATTTCACGGTGGACGGCGCGTCTGTCTTCGCAGCCACCGGCGGCAAGCCGCTCGACGCGGCCAAGCCGTACGTCGTGCTCGTGCACGGTGCCGGCATGGACCACACGGTGTGGTCGCTGCAGACACGCTGGCTGGCGCACCAGGAGCGCAACGTCCTGGCCCTCGACCTGCCGGGCCACGGCGCGTCTTCAGGCCCCGCGTTGGCGAGCATCGCGGCAATGGCCGACTGGCTTGCCAAGGTTATCGATGCCGTCGGGGCGGCGAAGGCCGCGGTCGTCGGGCATTCCATGGGGGCCTTGGCCGCGCTGGAGTTGGCGCGCCGCCATCCCGCGCGGCTGCGGGGCCTGATGCTGCTCGGCATCGCCCAGAAGATGCCGGTGCATCCGGACCTCCTCGCCGCCGCGCGCGACGACGTGCCGAAAGCCGCCGCGATGATCACCGACTGGGGCTTCGGCGCGCCTGCGCAGATCGGGCGGCATCCCGTGCCGGGGCTTTGGATGGCGGGCGGCGGCCAGCGGCTCGTCGAGCGGTCGCCCCCGGCCACGCTGCATGCCGACCTCGCCGCCTGCGACGCCTGGCCGGGCATCGCGGAGGGCACGGCGCCAGGCGTCGACTGCCCGAGCGTCGTCGTTGTCGGCGGAATGGACCGCATGACGCCGGCCAAGCAAGGCCGCGCCCTCGCCGCGCGCCTGGCGAAGGCGCAGCTGGTCGAGATCCCTGGCGCTGGGCACATGATGATGGTGGAGGCGCCTGACGACGTAAGGCGCGCGCTGGCCGCGGTGATGTAGGTGTTCCACCCCGCCCCTCCGCATGCTTTGCAGGGGAGGGGAGGGACGGCACCTCTTCCCCCCTCCCCGTCGCGCAGCGATGGTGAGGGTCGGGGGGGCGACAAGCGACGGATGCGAGCAATGAGCGACAGAAAGGCCGATGCCGAGTCTCGGGCGCGCTACGCGCATTTCCGGCCGATCACGACTCGCTGGATGGACAACGACGCCTATGGCCACATCAACAACGTGGTCTACTACGCGTATTTCGACACTGTCGTGAACCAGTACCTCATCGAGGAGGCGGGCTTCGACATCGAGAAGGATCCGGCCATCGGCTTGGTCGTCGAGACCATGTGCCGCTACCACAAGCCGCTCGCCTTCCCGGATGCGCTCGATGGCGGGCTGCGCGTCGGCAAGCTCGGCACCAGCAGCGTGCGATACGAGGTCGCGATCTTCCGCCGGGGCGACGACGAGCCGGCGGCGAGCGGTCACTTCGTCCATGTTTATGTCGACAGGATGGCACGCAAGCCGGTCCCGATCCCGGACCGCTTGCGCGCCGCGATGGCGAAGCTCATGGCGACTTCTGCCACTGACGGTTCAAGATCTTGACCGGACCTGCGCGGCGTCGGATAGTTAACACCAGGGTGGCGAGCGATCTGCATGTGGAGCGCCGGGGCCGACCGGCAGGGCGTTGCATGCGCACGGCAAGACGGCAGGGCAGCCGGACTGGCGACTCTGCTTGAAAGGGTCTTCATGACAGACGTCGCTGCTCACCGCCCCGGTACCGCGTTCTTCAATCGCACCTATGACGAGGCCATGAGCCTGCTGCTCGAGGCCCGCAACTACCTGACCTACGGCGACGCGCGCGACCGCGCGCGCCTGTCCCCGGTGCAGCGCCTGACGGTGAGCTGCGAGACCATGCGCTTGACCTCGCGCCTGACGCAGGTGATGGCGTGGCTCCTCGTCCAGAAGGCCGTGCATGCCGGCGAGATGACCGAGGACCAGGCGGCGTCGGACGAGTTCAGGTTGTCCGGCCATTCCGTCTGCACGGTCGTCACGGTGGATGTCGGCGAGGTGATCCCGAACGCGCTGCGCAGCCTGCTCGACCGAAGCTTCTC
>JAEULF010000359.1 GCA_016793965.1 Alphaproteobacteria bacterium
CCTTGACGGCATCGTCCTGCGCCGTCTTGCCCTTGTGCATCATGCGGTAGCGGCGGGCGTCCGGGTAGGACGGGTACTGCGCCACCAGGTCAGGCCGCGGCGAGTAGATCGGCTCGCGGTGCAGCGGCACCGGATCCGGCAAGCCCCACTGCATCGCGCGCGCCTTGGCGTTGCCATAGGGCACGCAGCCATGCTCCATGGCGACGCGGATGATGCCGAAGGACAGGTCGATCGCCCAGGAGACCGCACCCGGGTTCGCCGGGTTGATCCTCTTGATCGTCTCGACCTCCTTCTCCGTGAGGTCCTTGTCCCATCCGAGCTTCTGCAAGAGCGCGTAGGTGAACTCTGGATAGCCGTCCTTGAGCTCGGAGCCCTTCGAGTAGGAGCCGTCGGCGAGGATCGACTGGCCCTGGTACTCGACGCCGAAGCGCGCGCGGAACGTGCCGCCGCCCTCCTTGACGTGCAGGTGCGTGTTGTAGAGGACGTGGCTGCCCGGGTGCTTCATCTCCGGCGAGCCCCAGCACGGCCAGGGCAGGCCGTAGGTGTCGCCGGCGCAGGGACCCGTCGTCGCCTTGAGCGTCGTCGGGTCGAAGTCCTTCTGGTGCGCCATGTGCAGCTTCAGCCGCTCCGGCGACTGGCCGGAGTAGCCGGTCGAGATGCAGCCGCGGTTGATCTCCCGCAGGATGTCCTCGACGACCGGCTCCTCGTCGCCCTCCAGCTTGATGTTCTTGAACATCTCCTGCTGGAAGCCGAGCTTCTTCGCGAGCTTGTAGAGGATCCAGTGGTCGGGCTTCGATTCGAAGATCGGCTTGACGATCTGCTCGCCCCACTGGATCGAGCGGTTCGAGGAGGTGCGCGAGCCGCGCGTCTCCAGCTGCGTGCAGGCCGGCAGCAGGTAGACGTTGTCCTTCATCTGGTTGACGACGGCCGCCGAGGTCGGATGCGGGTCGACGATCACCATCATGTCGAGCTTCGACGTGGCGTTGAACATCTCGACCTGGCGGGTCGTCGTGTTGCCGCCATGGCCCCAGAACACCATCGCCTTGATGTTGTCCTTCTGGTCGAGCTGGTCCTTGGCCACCGTCACCGCGTCGAACCAGCGGGTCGAGGGGATGCCGTTCGACTCCATCTGCTTCTTGTCGACGAAGCGCTTCTGGACCCAGTCGTAGTCGACCTCCCAGACCCGGCTCCAGTGGCGCCAGGCCGGCTCGGCGAGGCCGTAATAGGCCGGCAGCGTGACGACATCGAGGCCGAGGTCCGTGGCGCCCTGCACGTTGCAGTGGCCGCGGAAGATGTTAGCGCCGGCACCGCTGACGCCGACATTGCCGGTCGCAAGCAGGAGCGTGCAGAAGGCTCGCACGTTCGCTGTGCCGACCGTGTGCTGGGTGGCGCCCATGCACCAGACCAGGGTCGCCGGCCGCGCCTTGGCGAAGCGCTCGGCCACCGCCTTGACCTGCGCCGGCTTGACGCCAGCGACGCGCTCGACCTCCTCCGGCGTCCACTTCGCGACTTCCTTGCGCACCTCGTCCATGCCGACCGTGCGCTGGCGGATGAACTCCTTGTCCTCCCAGCCGTTCTGGAAGATGTGCCAGAGCACGCCCCAGATCACCGGGATGTCGGTGCCCGGGCGGATGCGCACGTACTCGTTGGCGTGCGCGGCCGTGCGCGTGAAGCGCGGGTCGATCACCGTGACGTGCGCCTTGTTGCGCTCCTTGCCGAACAGCACGTGCTGGATCGACACCGGATGGGCCTCGGCCGGGTTGCCGCCCATGATGATGATCGACTTCGACACGTGCATGTCGTTGTAGCTGTTCGTCATGGCGCCGTAGCCCCAGACGTTCGCTACGCCCGCCACCGTCGTCGAATGGCAGATGCGGGCCTGATGGTCGATGTTGTTCGTGCCCCAGAAGGCAGCGAACTTGCGGAAGAGATAGGCGCCTTCGTTCGAGAACTTGGCGGAGCCGAGCCAGTAGACGGAATCGGGCCCCGACTTCTCGCGGATCGCCATCAGCTTGTCGCCGATCTCGTTGACCGCCTGGTCCCAGGAGAGCTTCTGCCAGCGACCGCCCGACAGCTTCATCGGGTACTTCAAGCGCCGGTCGCCGTGCACCAGCTCGCGGATGGCGGCGCCCTTGGCGCAGTGGGTGCCCAGGTTGATCGGGCTGTTCCACTCCGGCTCCTGGCCGATCCACACGCCGTTCTGCACCTCTGCGACGACCGTGCAGCCGACCGAGCAGTGCGTGCAGATGTTGCGCTTCAGGACGACATCGCCCTTGCCGGCGACGGGGGGCGGGCCGGCTTCGGCGCGCTTGACCATCCCCGGCATGGCGGCGACGGCGGCGAGGCCGCCGGCCGCGAGGCCGGAATTGCGCAGGAACGACCGGCGATCGACGGTCGCGGCGACCTGGCCGGCGAGCATGCCGGAGAGGCGGGCGCGCTGGCCGCTGCCGGACTGGGCCGAACCTTCGCGTCTCTTGATCAACATGGCTTTCCTCCTCCGGCCGGAATCAGCGGCGATTGGATTCGTAGTAGCGCTTCACGTGGTCTGTCTCCTTGTAGCGCTGCTTCTTCTTGTCCGCGGCGCCCTCGGCAGCCGTCGCGGCTGTGCCGTTCAGCGCCACCGCTCCGGCGGCGGCAGCGCCGACGCCGAGCGTGCGCAGCATGTCACGACGCCCGACGGTCGCCCGTGTCGCTTGCCGATCGCTCTCATGGCTCATGGTCCGCCTCCTTGCTCAATACGCCTCGCGCAGCAGCGATCAGGCTGCCATCGCGAAAGCCTCCTGCTCGAGGGCCAAGAACAGCCGCCCGAACGTTCCGACATGCCGGTAAAGCGCCGCCGCCTGCGCGGACTCCAGGTCCGCGAAGAAGCGCGGCGCCCAGCCGGCCAGATGGGTCCTGAAGAACGCGCGCTGCGCCTCGATGCTGACGGCGCCGAAGGCGCCGGAGGCCAGCCCGCTCATGGTCTCGCACAACGCCGCGATGTGGTCCTCGGGCTCCGAGACGTCGGCCGCGCGCGCGACGCCGAGCCGCTCCAGGTCGGCGCGGACGCGCGCCAGCGGCCGCTCGAACAGGAACCCCGTCACGTAATAGGACGCGTAGGGCACCAACTCGCCCCGCGCCACGCCGAGGAACAGGTCGAAATACTCGCGCTCGGCCGTCGCCGCATCGGTGCCGGCGCAAGCGGCGGCAAGGTCCGCGAGAGACTTGCCGATCGCCGTGCCGGCGTCGGCGGCGACGCCGGCCGTCCGCCGCAGCAGCGACGCATCAGGGGAACTGGCGAGGAATCGGGCGAGCAACGCGTACGCGGACGCCCGCAAGGCGTCCTCCGTCGCAACCGTCGTCCGGCTCGCGAGATCGATCACCGCTCCTCCCCTCGTCCGGTCCGCATGGTGGGACCGCGTGCGCATTCTTGCAGCTTCTTGCAGCCTTGCGCTTGGTAGGCATGAAAAGCACGTGCCACTGTGCTGTCAACCACAAAGCGTGGTCCGGCGGTCCACGCGGCCGACGCGCAACCTCATGCTAGTCAACGAAATTTCACCGCTGGGCGACAGCGGGCTTGCTGCAGCGCAGCATGCTCTAGCGCCGGTCATGCAACCCCGTGAACGTAAGTCCCTGCGACAGGAAAGAATTCCGACTTGTTCCGTGGGACAAAGCCGCCGCGGCGCTGGTGCGAGCGGCAAGGAACCCTCGCACGCAAAGGCCTGTCAGCCAGGCAGAGCGCCGCCATGGCGACGCCGCTCTGGCGCCGCGGTCCCGTCTGACGGCAAGTCCTTCTCGTCCAAGCGACCGGTCGCACCTGGCAACATCGGCGCGCCCGGAGTCGCATCGCCCGCCGCGGCCCCTGGCGCAGCGCTCGGTGCGTCCGGCGGCTCACGGGTCGATGCTCCAGGCGGCGGGCCATCTGCGACGGGCACTGCCAATGCCTGCCCAGGCGCTGCGCCGTCCGCGCCTTGGCCAGGCAGGTTGCGGACCAGCGCCGCGATCTCGTCGGCAGGCCAGAGCGCGCCGGCGCCCGGCGCATTGAAGTCCCAGTCGTAGTCGGCAACCTCCTTGAAGGTCGAAATGAAGGGGTCGGTCATGTAGAGGCGCCGAAGCGCGGCGTTGCGCAGCGCCTCCGGCACGCCTGCGCGCAGGAACGCGGTGAAGTCGCTGCCGGGCCCCAAGGACTCGACCGGCGGCAGAGTCGCAGGATCGACCGAACGAGGAGCGGCCTCCGCGCCGTCCGTCGCGGGCGGACATCCCGCGATCGCCTCCTGCCCCGCGTCCCCTGCCGCAGGAGTTGCCGCTCCCTGCGCCGTCGCGGGCGCAGCATCCGCTCTCGCAGCCGCGGCGCGCGCCTCCTGCTTCCGGCGCGACCAACGCTTGAGGATCCCGTCGCCTTCAGCCATCGCCGTGCCGCCGCCGGCCGCCGTCAGGACGCCGCGCCGCCAGGGATTCGGGATCGGCCGCGTCGCGCTTGCGCTTCTTGAACGCGCGCTCGACGTGATGGCGCGCGACGAAGTCCGCGACCCAATCGAGCACCGCGCCGGGC
The DNA here is from genome assembly GCA_016793965.1 of Alphaproteobacteria bacterium. Lineage (GTDB taxonomy): Bacteria > Pseudomonadota > Alphaproteobacteria > JAEULF01 > JAEULF01 > JAEULF01. Next base: position 4,532 of record JAEULF010000359.1, read on the forward strand.
ATCGGGACAGCCGCGATGGTGTCGACCTCGCCGACGACATGCGCCTCGATCTCGCCGGCGTTGACCGTGGCGAGATGCACCTGGCGGCCGTGCGGGCCGTCGTCGGCGCGCAGCACCACCCAGACGGACGGCGCCGGGCTCTCGATGTTGTGCTTGTAGTTGTCCGTCTCGTTCGCGAAGAGCTCGATGTTGGCCGTGCCGGCGTGGTAGCGCGTCCAGCCGGGCCCGGCGGCGACCTCGGTCCAGGGCGCCGCCGCCGGCACGCCGGGCAGCACATCGACCGCGGCATAGCTGTGGTCGACCCAGGGGTTGTCGATCTTGCGCCGCTCGACGAGCACGGCGACGGGCAGTCGCGCGACCTTGCCGTCGGGGACGACGAGCCGGTGCGCAGCGATCTCGGTCATGCGCTCCTCCGCCCTGCCGCGCGCGTCACTTGAGCAGGATCTCGCCGCCGATGCGCGCCTGCAGGCCGACGCCATCGACCGTCAGCAGCACGGAGGCCTGCAGCGGCTTGTCCGCCGATATCCTGCCCGATCTTACCGCCTCGCGCACGGCCGTCTCGATCTCGCGCTGCGCCGTCACCCCGACGGTCTTGAGGAACTTGCGCAGGCTCATGTTGAGCGCTTCCTCGTTCATGGCTTCCTACCTCCCAATGACTTGCCGCCCAATGACTTGCCGCGCGCCTGCACGGATCGGGCGGCCGAGCGATGCCGGCGACGCATCGCGCTCACGCCGCCCGGGCGAGCGGCAGGTTGACCAGCAGGTTCTGAGGCTTGAGCCGCAAGACCTTCTGCGCGTTCATGGCGAGGCCGAGATAGACGGGGCGGCCGGCGACGCGCGCGAGCATCTGCTGCGGGTCGGCGAACTCCAGGCGGAACAGCGAGAGCACGCGCGCCAAGCGGTCCTCGTCGACGTCGGCGCCCTCGTAGAGCGCGTTCATGATCGCGTTGGCCTCGGCGTCGAGCCCGACATGCCAGGACCAGCGCTCGTCCTGGATCGTCTGCACAGGCTGCACCGACACGCCGACGCCGAGCATGTGCGCCGTCCAGCGCTCGAGCACGCGGCAGAGCGCGTCGAGGCCGGGGCGCCCGAAGGACAGGTCGAGCACCATGTCGTAGCGGTCGCTGCGCGCCCAGTACTGCGCGGCGTTCTCGGGCGTCAGCACGTCGAGCGAGATGGTGCGCAGCGGCGTGCCGCTCTCGACGACGAGCTGGCCGAGCGCGCCGAAGCCGCCGGTCGTCGCGTGCATCTCCACGATCTCGTCGTCGGCCAGCATCGTGCCGGCATCGACGATCGAGACGCGCTGCGGCCGGAAGAGGAGCTCGCCGGCGCGCGGCTGGAAGGCGTCGGTCGCTCCGTCGAGGATGCCGCGCAGCAGCACGTGCACGAGCTGGTCGAGAAAGAGCGGCGGCGTCCGCCCGACGCCCTGGCGGAACAGCGCCAGCAGCGCCGCCTCGAGGCTTGCATGCCGCAGCAGGTGGTCGCGGAACGCCAGCATCACCGCATAGTTCTCGCGGGCGTCCTTGTCCTTGACGCGCTGCAGCCGGTCCGCTGGCACGAGTGCCCGCGGCTTCTCGACCAGCTCGGCGTGCAGCGCCCGCTCGACCGCGCAGGACTCGGCGACCGGCCGCAGCTCCGGGCGGCGCCAATAGGCGCGCAGGAAGTCGTCCGTCGCAGCATGGCCGCCTGACGCGTCGCGGGCCAGCAGGCGATGGCCCGACGCCGCCCAGAAATCGTGCGTGCCGGGCGCCGTCATCGCTTCTCGCCGTCGGCCAGCTTGGCAAGCGGCGGCAGGCTGTCGCCCGCGGCGTCGGCGCGCTCCGAGGAGAAGTCCCAGATGCCCGCCGCATGGGTCTGCGGGCGCGCCGGCGCGATCACGCGGAAGCGCTCGAGAATGCCGTCCTCGCCCCAGCTCCGCTCGACCGCGAGCAGCGTGTTGACAGGGTGGTCCTTGGCCAGCGCCGCCGCGTGCTGCAGCTCCCCGATCGCCGCGGCGCGCGCCGCCTCCGGGCCTGGCGCGCCGAGCTTCGCCAGGAACTCGCCGGCGAGCCAGGCGACGAGCGCATCCAGCTCGCCGTCATCGAGGGTGGCGACGACGGCGAAGGTCGACCAGCCGAAGCTCTCGACGCCCAGGAAACCGTTGGCGAATGCCTGCCTGACCTTGCCGCGCACCGCCGCCGGCGGCATGTCCGCGAACAGGAACGCGCCGGACACCGCGATCTCGCCCGGCGCCGCCGCGCGCTCGAACACCGCCTCGTCGGTCCGGTCCATGCGGATGGTCTTCAACAGGCGCATCGGCTCAATCCGCGTCCGGCGGGAGGAGCGGATGGCGCCAGGTCGGGAGGGCCGTGGCCGCTTCCGCGAGGCCGACGGAGCGCGTCCCCGACGCAACGTCGAGGATGGCAGCGCCCTCGGCGCTCAAGTTCATGAAGAGCCCGCGCACGGTCTCGCCGGGAAGCGCGAGCGAAGCGGCCTTGCCCATGCCGCGCGCCTGGGCGAGCCAGGCCTTGCGCACGGCTGCGAACCCGTCCTCCTCCCAGCGGTTCATCCAGGCCAGGAGGAAGCGCGCGAAGGAGTCGATGATCGCAGCGGGCGGAACGTCCGCGAACCCTTCCTCGACGAGGGTGGTGCGGTCCTTGTCACGCCCCGGTGCGCGGTTGTCGGGCGGCCCGATCCCGGCCACGTGCGCCCCGAGCACGACCCAGGACGGAACGTCCTCGGCGCTCCGAGCTCCGTCGTCCCAGAGAAGCCGCACGCCGCCGACCAGGCCCTCGTTCACGAAGACTTGATCGGGCCAGGCCAGACTGATGGGCAGCTCCGCCGGGCTATGGGCCGCCAGAGCGTCGTGCAGCGCGACGGCGCCCGTCAGCAGGGCGCAGAGCGAGACGGACAGACGCTCGCCGCCGGCCAGCACGACCGCGCAATCGACGCGATCCCTGCGGGTCGACCACAGGATTGAGCCCGGATCGGCGCCCGCTTTGGCGCGGAGGACCGCAGCGCCCAGCGCGTCGCGCGGCACCGCCGTCCCGACGAAGCCGGGCGGAAACGCGGGCGGAGCCAGTTCGTCGTGCGGAGGTCCGGGCATGCGCTACCGGGGATGCGGTGAAATGCAGGGACGTAGTGCTATGATGGACCGCAGCGAGCTGTCGAGGTCAGAACGCGCGCGCGTTCGCGAAAGCGCCACGCGGTGACGCTTGATTTTTCATGCGCAGCAATTGTCTTCTAGACGCCAATGCTGCGCCGCAGCACGAATGCGAAAGAGGTCTGGGTTGATGAAGAAAACGCGGACGTGGATCGCCCTAGCGCTGATCGCCGCCGCCAGCGGCGCTGCGTACTACGTCGGCGACGACTGGCCGAAGCTCGTCGCGCGGTTCGGAGGCGGGCCGGCGGGGCCGTCAAGCGCGTCCAAGGCGGGCGGCGGCGCAGCACCGCAAGCGCTGCCGATCGAATCGGCGGTGGCACGCGTCGATGTGGCGACGACCGAGATCAACGCGGTCGGAACGCTGCTGTCGGACGCGTCGGTGGTGCTGGCGCCCGAGATCGTCGGCCGCGTCTCCCAGATCCTGTTCAAGGACGGCGACCGGGTGCAGCAGGGCCAGCAGCTCGTGCGCCTCGACGATGCCATCCCGCGCGCCGAGCTGGCCCAAGCAAAGGCGCAGCTCACGCTGAGCCGCTCCAATTTCGCCCGCATCGACCAGCTCGCCCAGGCGCGCACGGCGACGGAGCGGTCGCGCGACGAGGCCGTGGCGAAGCTGCAGGTCGACCAAGCCTCCGCGGCGCTGGCCGAGACCAAGCTCGAGCGGCACGTCGTCGTCGCGCCCTTCCCCGGCGTCGTGGGGCTGCGCCGCGTCGACGTCGGCGCCTACGTCGCGGCCGGCACGCCGCTCGTCAACATCGAGAAGATCGACACGCTGCGCCTCGATTTCCAGGTCTCCGAGACCTTCCTGAAGTCGGTGCGCGTGGGGCAGGAGATCCAGGTCCAGGTCGACGCGAGGCCGAATGAGAGGTTCACCGGCACGATCGCCGCCATCGACCCCAAGGTCGAGGAGGCCGGTCGCGCGATCCGCGTCCGCGCGCGGCTGCCCAACGCCGACGACAAGCTCCGCCCGGGGCTCTTCGCGCGCGTCCTGATCATTGCCGAGCGCCGCGAGAACGCGGTCTTCGTGCCGGAAGCCGCCGTCATCGCCCGCCCCAACGACACCGTCGTCTACCGCATCGTCGACGGCAAGGCGCGCCTTGCCCAGGTCAAGATCGGCGTGCGCAGACCAGGCGAGGTCGAGATCCTCGAGGGGCTGTCAGCCGGCGCGGTGATCGCGGTCGGCGGCTTGGCGCGCGTGCGGGACGGCTCGGCCGTGACCATCATCGGCGGCGCGCAGCCGAGCTCGGGCGCGCCGGCGGTCGGATCCTCGGGCACGTCGTCGGGAGCCGATCGCTCGGCGCTTCCGCAGCAGGCGGGAAGCAAGCCATGAACGTCTTCGAGATCTGCATCAGGCGGCCCGTCCTCGCCTCCGTGATGAGCCTGATGCTCATCCTCGTCGGGCTGGTCTCCGCGCAGCGCCTGTCCGTGCGCGAGTACCCGAACATCGACGAGCCGATCGTCTCCGTCCAGACCACCTACAAGGGCGCCACGCCCGAGATCGTCGAGACGCAGATCACGCAGGTGCTCGAGGAGTCGATCTCAGGCATCGAGGGCATCGAGACGCTGACCTCGTCGAGCCGCTCCGAGCGCAGCAGCATCTCCGTCCGCTTCAAGACGACGGTGAACCCGGACGGGGCGGCGAGCGACGTGCGCGACCGCGTCTCGCGCGTCCGCGCGCGGCTCCCCGACGAGATCGACGAGCCGGTCGTCGCCAAGGTCGAGGCCGACGCGCAGCCGATCATCTACATGGCGTTCACGTCGGACCGCCACAGCGCCATGGAGATCTCGGACACGATCGACCGCTTCGTCAAGCCGCGGCTGCAGACCATCGTCGGCGTCGCCGAGGCGCGCATCATGGGCGAGCGCAAGCCGTCGATGCGCGTGTGGGTCGACCGTTGGCGGCTCGCCGCCTATCAGCTCACCGTCCAGGACGTCGAGGCGGCGCTCAAGAAGCAGAACGTCGAGATCCCGGCCGGGCGAATCGAGAGCCTGGACCGCGAGTTCAACGTGCTGTCGCGCGCGAGCCTGTCGACGCCCGACGAGTTCAAGCGCATCGTGGTCAAGGAGGTCGGCGGCTTTCCCGTGCGCCTCGGCCAGGTCGCCAACGTCGAGCTCGGGCCGGCGAACGTCCGCCTGATGACGCGGCTCAACGGCCGCACCTCGGTCAGCATGGGCATCGTCAAGACCGCGACCGCCAACCCGATGGAGGTCGCGGACGGCGTGCGGGCGGCGCTCCCGGACGTCCTCGCCGACCTGCCGGAGGGCATGAGCGGCCAGTTCGCCTACGACACCTCGGTGTTCATCGACCGCTCGGTGAAGGCGGTCATCAAGGGCATCGGCGAGGCCATAGCGCTGGTCGTCCTCGTGATCTTCTTCTTCCTGCGCAGCATCCGCGCCACGATCGTGCCGATCGTCACCATCCCGGTCAGCCTGATCGGCGCCTGCGCGATGATGTACGCCTTCGGCTTCACCCTCAACACGCTGACGCTCCTGGCCTTCGTGCTCGCCGTCGGCCTGGTGGTCGACGACGCGATCATCGTCCTGGAGAACATCCACCGGCGGATCGAGGAAGGGCTGAAGCCGATCCCCGCGGCGATCGAGGGCACCAAGGAGATCGCCATGGCCGTGGTGGCCATGACCATGACGCTCACCGCCGTCTTCGCGCCGATGGCCTTCACCACCGGGCGCACCGGCCGGCTCTTCATCGAGTTCGCGCTCACCCTCGCCGGCGCCGTCATCGTCTCCGGCTTCGTGGCGCTCACGCTGACGCCGATGATGTGCTCCAAGCTTCTGCGCGAGCACGAGAAGCACGGCCGGATCTACGAGTGGCTGGAGTCGGGATTCCTGGCAACCACTGCCGCCTACCGCCGGGCGCTCGGCTGGGCGCTGTCGATGCGCTCGGCCGTCGTGGTCGTCGGCCTCGCCGTCGCGCTCGCCAACGTCTGGCTGTGGAAGCAGCTCAAGTCCGAGCTGGCGCCGATCGAAGACCGCGGCAACGTCATCATGATCGGGCTGGCGCCCGAGGGATCGACGCTCGACTACACGACGCGCTACGTGCAGCTGTTCGAGGCGCCGATGCGCGCGATCCCCGAGGTCGCGGCCGCCTTCATCGTCGCCGGCTTCCC
>JAEULF010000362.1 GCA_016793965.1 Alphaproteobacteria bacterium
GCTGATGGTCGCCTTCGCCGTCGTGCTGGGCTGGCTGCCGGCGGGCGGCATGCCGCCGCCGGAGGCGAGGTTCGGCGAGACGCTCCGCCACATGGCGCTCCCCGTCGCGACCCTCGTGCTCGGGTCGATCGGCGACTACACGCGGTTCGTGCGCGCGGCGATGATGGAGACGTTGCGCCAGGATTTCGTCCGCACCGCGCGGGCCAAGGGCGCCGGCACCGCGCGCGTCGTCGTCCGCCACGCGCTGCGCAACGCGCTCATCCCCGTCGTCACCGTCGTCGCGCTGCAGTTCGGCCAGCTCTTCTCCGGCGCGCTGGTGACGGAGACGATGTTCTCCTGGCTCGGCATGGGCAAGACGATCTACGACGCCATCATGGGCAACGACTACAACCTGGCGCTGGCCGGCCTGCTTTTCGCGACGTTCCTGATCCTGATCGGCAACCTGCTCGCGGACCTGGCCTATGCCTGGCTCGACCCGCGCATCCACTACAGGTGAGGCGGGAGGAGACACATGGCTGACCTCGACGCCTCGCTGCAGCCCGCCGCCGTCTCGCCGCGGACCGCCCCGCTCTCGCCCCAGGCGATCCTCTGGCGCCGATTCCGCCGGCACCGGCTCGCCGTCGGCGCCGGTTGGCTGCTCCTGGCGCTGGCGGCCGCGGCGGCATCGGCCCCGCTGGTCGAGCGCCTGCTCGGGATCGATGCCAACGCGGTGGCGCTGACTCTGCGCTACGCGCCGCCCTCGGCCGCGCACCCGCTGGGAACGGACGAGCTCGGCCGCGACCTCCTGGTCAGGCTTCTCTACGGCGGCCAGATCTCGCTCAGCGTCGGCATGGTCACGGCCGTCCTGGCCGCGTTCATCGGCACGGTCGTCGGGCTGGTCGCCGGCTATTTCGGCGGGCGCTTGGACCAGCTCTTGATGCGCGTCACCGACGGCATCATCGCCCTGCCGCTCCTGCCGCTCCTCATCGTCGTGGCCGCGATCGACCTGAAGAAGATCGGCGTGCCGCCCTCGATCGCGGAATCGGAGATCGCCAGCCTCTACCGCATCGTCGTCCTGATCGCGCTGTTCGGCTGGACGACCGTCGCCCGCCTGGTGCGGGGCGCCACGCTTTCGGTGCGCGAGCGCGAGTACGTGCTGGCGGCGCGCGGGATGGGCGCAGGGCCTCTGCGCATCATGGCGCTGCACGTACTGCCCAACGTCATCTCGCCGGTCATCGTCGCGACCACGCTCGCCGTCGGCCAGGTCATCCTGCTGGAATCCGTGCTGAGCTTCCTCGGCCTCGGCGTGCAGCCGCCGATCCCCTCCTGGGGCAACATGCTGACGGGCGCTCAGGACGTCGTCTGGTCGGCGCCGGCGCTGGCGATCTGGCCTGGCCTGGCGATCTTCCTCACGGTGATCGCTTTCAACCTGCTGGGCGACGGGCTGCAGGACGCGATCGACCCGCGGGCCGGGCAGCATTAGCGCTGGGCCAGCCGCGGGCCTCCCCATCGGGTCATCCGGGGGCCCGAGCATCGCTGCGCTCGCCCGGCATGGCTGGACAGGGGCAGCGCCCCCTCACCGTCCCTTGAACTGCGGCTTCCGCTTCTCGTTGAAGGCGCGGATGCCCTCCAGGCGATCCTCGGTCGGCACCATGCGGTTGTAGGCCTCGACCTCGATCGCGAGCGCCGTCTTGAGATCGACGTCGAACCCGGCGTTCATGGCGCGCTTGGCCTGGCGGACGGCGATCGGCGCGTTGGCGCAGATGGCGCGCGCTGCCGCCGTCGCCTCTGCCATGAGCGCCTCGGGCGCCACGACCTTGTTGACCATGCCCCAGGCCAGAGCCTCCTCGGCGGAGAAGGGCCTGGCCGTCAGGATGATCTCCTTGGCGCGCCGCAGGCCGACGGCGCGCGGCAGATTCTGCGTGCCGCCGACGCCGGGCATGATGCCGAGGCTGGTCTCCGTCAGCGCGAAGCGCGCTGTCGCCGCAGCGTAGGCGAAGTCGCTCGCGAGGACGAGCTCGCAGCCTCCCGCATAGGCGGCGCCGTTGACGGCGGCGACGATCGGCACCGGGCAGTCCATGATGGCGTAGAAGGCCTGCTCGAACAGCGCATGCTGCTTCGCCCAGACCTCGTCCGACATGCCGTTGCGCTCCTTCAGGTCGCCGCCGGCGCAAAAGGCGCGGCCGCCGGCGCCGGTCAGCAGGATGCAACGGACATCTTCTGCGTCGATGCGCAGCGCCGCGAACAGCTCGTAGAGGTCGCGCGCCATCTGCGTGTTGAAGGCGTTGGCGACCTCCGGCCTGTTCAGGGTGACGAGCAGCATGTGCCCGTCGATCGTCTCCAGCTTGAGCGTCTGGAAATCCGTCCGCATTCCCTCGCCTCCTAGAGCCGGTTCCGGTGCAGCCTTCCGTCCTTCATGATGACCGACAGCCGCTCGCCCTGGCCCTCCAGCAGGCCGATGTCCTTGAGAGGGTCGCCGTCCACGACGATCAGGTCGGCGACGGCACCGGCCTTCACGACGCCCAGCTGGTCCTTCCGCATCATCATCTCGGCGTTGACCGAGGTGGCCGAGCGCAGGATCTCGACGGGGCTGAGCACCTCGCGGCGGATGCGGAACTCGCGCGACTGGTGCTCGTGCAGGTCGCCCAGCAGGTCGGTGCCGAAGCCGATCTTGACGCCGGCGGCCTGCATCACCGCCAGGGAATCGACGGCGGGCCCCTTGATCTTCGCCAGCTTGTCCAAGCTGACCTTGGGAAAGCCGAAGCCCGGCCCGAACTCGTCGAGGCAGAAGACGATCACGAGGGTCGGGACGACATAGGCGCCGCGCGCGGCCACGATCGCCGCCGTCTCCTTGCCGATCAGCGTGCCGTGCTCGATCGAGCGGATGCCGAGCTCGGCGCAGCGCCGGATCGCCTTGTCGGGGTGGGAGTGCGCCATGACGTAGGTGCCGTGCAAGCTGGCCTCGTCGACGGCGGCGCGCACCTCCTCGTCGGAGTACTGCATGTTCTCCAGCGGGTCGGTCGGCGAGGCGACGCCGCCCGAGGCCATGATCTTGACGTGGGTAGCACCCTTTCGCATCTCCTCGCGGATCGCGGCGCGCAGCGCGTGCGGCCCGTCGGCGACCTTGCCGAGCGAGCCGGAATAGCCGCCGCACGGGCAATCGAGCAGCGGCGAGAAGCGCGGGCGCATGTCCGCGTGCCCGCCGGTCTGGCTGAGCGCCGGGCCGGGGAAGAAGATGCGCGGCCCCTTGATCAGGCCGTACTCGACGGCCAGCGCCATGCCGGCGTCGCAACCGCCGGCGTCGCGGATGCTCGTGAAGCCGCGGTTCAGCGCGTCCTCCAGGTAGATCCGTGCGTGCTGCGAGCGCAGCGAGACCGGCTGGCCATCGACCTTGGCGAAGTCGAGCGCCGAGGACATGACGTGCCAATGCGCGTCGATCAGGCCGGGCATCAGCGTGCGGCCCTTGAGGTCGATGCGCTGAGCGCCGGCTGCCTTGACCGGCTGCGCCGATACCTCCTCGATCAGGCCGTCGGCGACGAGCACGTGCCCGTCCGCCAGCTCCGGGCCCACGCCGTCGAAGATGCGCGCGTTCTCGAGTACGATCGTCGGCGCCTCGTCCATGCCCGTCTCCTGCTGCGTGCCTATCCGCCTGCCAGCGGGTTGAGCCTGTCGTCGAACTCGTCGAGGCGCGGAAAGCGCAGGGGCGCCAGCGCGTCGAGCCCGCGCAGCCGTGCGCGGTAGTCGTCGAGGATGGCGCGCCGCGCCTCGTCCGTCACATAGGGCACGTGCCAGGCGACGAAGGGCGGCAGCACCGCGAAGCCGACATAGGCAAGGGTCATGCGCTGCACCGGCCGCAGCGCCGTGTCGAGCGCGCCGTGGACCGAGCGCTCGTCCTCCAGCATGTGCGGCCGGGCGCCGAGCGTCATGGCGAGCATGGCCCGGCGGCCGGACAGGCCGCCGCGGTCGTAGAATCGCTTGCCGCCGTAGAACGGCCCGGAGAGCAGCACGCGGTCGAACCAGCCCTTCATGATCGCCGGCACGCCGCCCCAGAACATCGGGAAGCTGAGGAGCAGGAAGTCGCACCATTGCAGCTTCTCGACCTCGGCCAGGATATCGGGCGCCAGCGTGCGGGCCTGCCAGCCATGCCGCTGCTCCATCGCGTAGACGAGATAGTCCGGGTTCTCCCGGCCGCGGAAGTCCTCGCCCCGCGCCACCGGGTCGAAGTGCATGGCGTAGAGGTCGGACACCTCCACCGTGTCGCCGCGCGCACGCAGCTCCGCCACGGCCATGTCCTTCATGGCGGCGCAAAAGGATCTCGGTTCGGGATGCGCGTGGACGATCAGGACCTTCATGGTGCGCGGACCGTCACTCCAACGTCTCGAGGAGCCGCAGGAACAGGCGCGTGCGCGGCACCAAGGAGGAGTAGTACATCTGCTCGTAGTCCGTGTGGGCCCCCTTGCCGTCGACGCCGAGCCCGTCGAGGGTCGGGATGCCCATGGCGCCGGTGAAGTTGCCGTCGCTCCCGCCGCCGGTCTGCGTCACCTCGCCGAGCTCGAAGCCGATCTCCTTGGCCAGCGCCCTGGCGTGGTCGAACAGCTTGGCGATGCCTTCGTTCTTGGCGTAGGCCGGCCGCGTCTCGCCGCCATCGACATGCACCTGGACGTCAGGCCCGATCGGCTTCAGCGCCATGAAGCGTGCATGCACCGCCTCGAACACCGCCTTGTCGGGAAAGCGCATGTCGACGCCGGCCGTGCACTCCGCCGGGACGACATTGATCCCGGTGCCGCCCTGGATCAGGCCGACGCTCGTGGTGATCGCGCGCTTGTAGTCCGTGAAGTCCTCGACGACCAGGATCTGGCGCGCCATCTCCTTGATGGCGCTGCGACCGTCCTCGTGCCGCAGCCCGGCATGCGACGCCCTGCCCTTGACGCGGATGTCGTAGCGGGCAGCGCCGCGGCGCCCCGTGACGATCTTGCCGCCGTCGCGCGCCGGCTCGGTCACTAGCACGTACTTGGCGTTGCGCGCCTCCGCCTCGATCGCCTGGCGCGAGGTCGGGCTGCCGACCTCCTCCTCCGGGATGAACAGGAACGTGACGGGAAGCGGCGTCTGCCGGCCCGAGCGGACGAGATGGCGGAGCGCGTAGTGCGCGATGTAGGCGCCTCCCTTCATGTCGTAGATGCCGGCGCCGAAGACGGAGTCGCCCTCGCGCCGGAACTTCAGCTCCTTTTGCGCCATGCCGATCGGGTGCACGGTGTCCAGATGGCTCAGCACGAGGATGCCCTTGCCCTCGCCCCAGGGCATGCGTGCCTTCAGGATGTCGCCGTAGCCGTCGCGGCCGGGCGTGCGCTCGAGCTTGGCGCCGATCGCGGCCATGTCCTTGCCGGCCAGGTCGACCATGCGGTTGACGGCGGCCGCGTCGTGCGACGGCGATTCGACGGCGACCCAGCCGCGGATGCCCTCCAGGATCTCCTCCGGGTCGATCACCGGCTCGTTGCGTTGCGTCTTCTTCATGGGGACACTCCTCGGCATGCGCTGCCTTGACGCCTGACAGCGCGGCAGAGGCCTGTCAACATGGCCCGGCGCAACAGGGACATGAGAAGTGAACAAGGACGAGAAGCGGCGCTACGGAGCCGAGGTTCTGCGCAAGGCCGAGGCGAAGCGCGGCTACCTGCTGCCCTATCACCGCATGCTGGGCACGCACGACCCGCTGCTGCTCGAGGCCTATGACGCCTACTACAAGGCGCTGACGCTGGACGAGCGGGCGCTGACGGACCGCGAGCGCGAGGTCGTTTGGGCGGCCCTCCTGGTGTCCGGTCGCGAGGAGTACGGCGACATCCACATGCGCCGGGGCATCCAGGTCGGGCTCAGCAAGGCCGAGCTCCAGGACGCCGTGGCGCTGGCAGGCATCGCGGAGGCGTTCCCGGCCATGGGCTTCGCCAGCCGGCATTGGGCCGAATGGATCCCGGAGCCGGAGACCGTGGCGCGCTACCTGCGCGCGGCGGAGGCGGTGCGCGGCGCCATCCCGGCCTATCTCGCCGAGATGACCCTCGTCGTCTGCCATGCCGCCCGGCGCACCCATGCCGGCATGCGCATCCACCTGCCGCGAGCCTTCCAGGCCGGCGCCTCTGCTGCCAAGATCGCCGAGGGCGTCTCCTACGTGATCCTGCCGTGCGGCGGGCCGACCCTGGTCGAGGCCTGCGACGCCTGGGACAAGGCCGCCGCCGCCGGGCTCTGCCCGAGCCCCTACGTCGATTGACCGGGAGCACGCCCTTGCCCGCCGAACCGCTGCTCGCCGTCACCGATCTCGCCTACGCGTATAACGGCGTTGCCGCCGTGCGCGGCGTCTCGCTCGACGTGCGCCAAGCGGAGATCGTGGCGCTGCTGGGATCGAACGGCGCCGGCAAATCGACGACGGTCAAGGCGATCGCCGGCGCTCTGAAGCCCCAGGCCGGGTCGATCCGCTTCGACGGCGCGGCGATCGCAGGCGAGCCGAGCCATGTCGTCGTGCGCAAGGGCATCACGCTGGTGCCGGAGGGCCGCCTCGTCTTCCCGCAGATGACGGTGATGGACAACCTGCGCATGGGCGCCCATGTGCTCGGCTCCAAGGCCGAGGTCGAGCGCAACGTCGCACGGGTCGTGGGCATCTTTCCCCGCCTCGCCGAGCGCCGGGACCAGCTCGCCGGCTCGATGAGCGGCGGCGAGCAGCAGATGCTGGCGATCGCGCGCGGCTTGATGAGCTCGCCCCGCCTGATCATCCTCGACGAGCCGTCGCTCGGCCTGATGCCGCTCCTCGTCCAGGACCTTTTTCGCCTGATCAAGTCGGTGAACGAGAGCGGCGTCTCGATCCTGCTGGTCGAGCAGAACGTCCACCAGTCGCTCAAGATCGCCCATCGCGGCTACGTCATGCAGAAGGGCGCGGTGGCGCTCAGCGGCACCGGCCAGGAGCTGCTCGGCAACGATTTCGTGCAGAAGGCGTTCCTCGGGCGGTAGCCGCCGGCCGTGCTCGCTCCGGTCCCCGGCGCGCGCGTCACCCTTCTGCCGGCGCCCCGAGATAGGCGGCGACGACGCGCGGGTCGCGCGCGATGGCGTCGGGCGGGCCTTCGGCGATCTTGGCTCCGGCGTCGAGCACGAAGATCGTCTCCGAGATCCCCATCACCGCGCGCATGTCGTGCTCGACCAGCAGCACCGTCACGCCGTTGGCGCGTATCTGGCGCAGGATGCCCATGATCTCCTCGGTCTCCGTCGGGTTGAGCCCGGCGCAGGGCTCGTCGGCGAGGAGCAGGGCCGGGCGCGTCGCCACCGCGCGGGCCAGCTCCAGCCGGCGCAGGAATCCGACGGTCAGGCTGTTGGCCTGCTGCCCGGCATGGTCCGACAGGCCGGTGAGCTGAAGGGCGTCGCGCACGACCGACGCCACGTCGCGCGGCCCCTCGCGCCCGAACAGCGCGCCGATGCGCACGTTGTCGCGCACGCTCAGCTCCGGGAAGGGCTTGGCGATCTGGAAGGCGCGCGCGATGCCCATGCGGCTGATCGCCGTCGTGCCCTGGCCGTCGATCCGCCTGTCGCGGAACCAGACCGCCCCGGCGGTGAGCGGCAGGTAGCCGGTGACCAGGTTGAACAGCGACGACTTGCCCGCGCCGTTCGGGCCGATCAGGCTGCAGATGCTGCCCTCCGGCACGGCGAAGCTGACGTCGTTGACGGCGAGCAGCCCGCGGAAGCGCTTGGACACGCCCGCGACCCGCAGGATCGGCGCGCCCGCGCTCATGCGCCGCCCCCGGCGCCGCGGCGCAGCAGCTTGCGTGCGAAGCCGACGAGGCCGTGCGGCGCCAGCAGGACGATTGCGACGAGCAGCGCGCCCGTGATGAACATGTGGACGTCGAGGAGCCGGCCGAGCACCACCTGGGTGAGCCAGACCATCAGCGCCGATCCGAGCACCGGCCCGACGATCGTGCCGATGCCGCCCAGCAGCGCGTAGACGATCATGTTGAGGCTGAAGTCCGTGCGGTAGACCGAGCCCGTCGTGATGTAGCCGAGCGCGTGCGCGTAGACGATGCCGAGCAGGCCCGTGAGAGTCGCGCTCAGCACGAAGGCCCAGATCTTGTAGCGCTCGGTCGGCACGCCGAGCATGCGCGCGGTGTCCTCGTCCTCGCGGATGCTGACGAGGCCGTAGCCGAGACGGCTGACCTTGACCCAGAACGCGACGCCGAGCGTCAGCGCCGTCGCCGCGACGAACACATAGTAGAAGAAGGTCTGCGGCTCCATCGATGCGGGCACCGCGTTCGGCATGTTGATGCCCATCGTGCCCTTGAAGGCATCGACGTTGTTGGTCAGCTCGGCGAAGACCTGGCTGACGCCGAGCATCGCGATCGCGAAGTAGATGCCGCGCAGCCGCAGGATCGGGTAAGCGATCACCGCGGACACCGCGGCGCAGGCGAGCGAGCCGAGCGCCGTCCCGGCGACCATCGTGGCGACCGGCGAGCCGAGCGGCACGTGCAGCTCGAACGCGCCGGCGACGAAGGCGCCGAGCCCGATGAAGGCCGTATGCCCGAAGCTCCAATAGCCGGCGAAGCCGCCGAGGATCGTCCATGCGACGCCGAGCCCGGCGGAGAAGAGGAAGAGCTGGCCGACGCGGACCTGGAAGGGAGTCAGGTAGGCAGGCGCGGTCAGCAGCACCGCGAAGCCGACGGCCGCAGCGACGATCCACCAGCGATGCGCGCGGATCCCCTCGGCGAGCATCAGCGCGACCCGCTGAACGCGTTGCCGAGCAGCCCCGAGGGGCGCAGCAGCAGCATGACGACGAGGATCAGGAACATCATGGCGTTCGGGAACTGCGGCCCGATGAGCTGCGAGGTGAGCGTGCTGATGAGGCCGAGGAGCAGGCCCCCGAGGAGGGCGCCGGACGGGCTGCCGACGCCGCCCAGCGTCACGACGACGAAGGCATTGATGGTCCACAGCGCCTCGTCCGGCGGCGAGAACGGCACGACGATGCCGATGATCGCGCCAGAGGCCCCGGCGAAGGCCGCGGAGACGCCGAAGGTGATGCCGTAGACGTGGCGCACGTCGACGCCGCAGAGCCGCGCCGCCAGGTCCTGCTGCGCCGTCGCCCGGATCACCCGCCCGACCGCCGTCCAGCGCAGCACGCCGGCGAGCACGCAGAGCAGCACCAGGCTCGCCCCGAGCGCCGACAGCCGCACCAGGTCGATGGTGACGGGGCCGAGGAAGAACACGGTGAAGGCGTAGCTCGGCGTGACGCTCTTGAAGTCCGGCGAGAAGACGAGGACCAGGACGTTGCGCAGCATCAGCGCGACGCCGAAGGTGACGAGCATGGACGCGAGAAGCGACGAGCGGTCGACCGCGAGCTGGATCAGGCCGCGCTGGTAGACGTAGCCGAAGGCGAAGAGCGCGGCCATGACCAGCGGGATCGCCAGCAACGGATCGACGCCGAGCCCGTGCCAGAAAGCATAGGCGAGGTAGGCGCCGATCAGCACGATGACGCCGTGCGTCAGGTTGACGACGTTCATCACGCCGAAGATCAGCGAGAACCCGACGGCCGCCAGCGAGTAGAGCCCGCCGAGCACGAGGCCGTCGAGGATGGTCTGCAGGATCAGGGACATGCGGCGGCGCTCGCTCCCGTCGTCGCGTCATCCCGGGCGCGCAGCGCGGCCCGGGATGACGTCAGCGCGATCCGCGCCCTCAGGTCTTCTCGCTCCATTTCGGCGTCGGATAGATCAGCGTGCCGGTCTTGGCCGCCGCCGGATGGACGAGCTGCACGACGCCCTTCTGCACCTGGCCCACGGCAGGACCGAGCAGGATCGCGTCGCCGTCGCCTTCCGGCGTGAACTTGACGCGGCCGTAGAGCGTGTCGACGTCGGTCGCGGCGAGCGCGTCGCGCACCGGCTCCGTCTTGATCGACTTCGCCGCCTGCATTGCCTGCACGTAGGTGACGATGCAAGCAGCACCGCCGGCCGTGTGGTACGCGATCGGGCGCTGCACGTGCTTGCGGTAGTATTCCGCGAACTTCTGCGCCGTGCCGAAGAACTTGTCCTTGTACGGCGCCCGCTCGTCCCAATAGATCTGAACGCAGATTCCCGTCGCGAACTTGCCCAGCGTCTCGCGGTAGGTGGCGAGCTGCGGCCCGAGCGTCTGGTAGAGCAGCGGAACGTTGGTGTTGGTGGCGACCATCTGGCGCGAGATCAGCAGCGAGTTCTGGTCATGCGTCGTGCAGATCAGGACGTCGGGCGTCTTCGACCGAACCGAGGCGAGCACGCTCGATACGTCGGTGATCTGCTCGGGCAGCCCGTACATCTCCAGCACGTCGAAGCCGGCCGCCTTGGAGTCCTTGGCCGCGCCCTCGGCATTGGTCTTGGAGAACGCGTCGTTCGTGAAGATGACCGAGATCGACTTCGGCCGCGGGCTCATTGCCTTGAAGAACTCGACCGAGGAGATGAACTGGCGCGAGGCGCGCGGGAACATGCCGAAGACGTACTTGAAGCCCTGGGTGAAGATCTGGTCGGAGCCGCCGCCGGATTGCACCATCGGGCGCTTCGCGCGCTCGGTGATCGCGGCCGTCGGCAGCACGATGTTCGAGCCGAAGGAGCCCAGGAAGAAGTCGACGCCCTCGTCGATCTGGCGCTGGATCAGCGTCGTCGCGCGCGCGGGGTCGGAGGCGTCGTCGAACATCTTGAGCTCGAGCTTGTACTTCTCGCCGCCGATCTCGACGCCGCCCATTTCCTCGTTCAGGTACTTGATCGCCATCAAGTAGCCGTTGTTGACGTTGAGGCCCGTCTCGGCCGCGCGGCCGGAGAGCGGCACCGAGCCGCCGAACACGATGGTCTTGGCCTGTGCATCGGCGCGGCGCACGGCCGGCGCGGCCACCAGCCCCGCCGCCGCAGCGGTGGCACCAACCGTCTTCACGAAATCCCGTCGGCCGAATCTGCGCATCGTCTCCCCCTGTCCCTGCTCAGTGAGTGGCGCGCCGCGGTACTCCGCCCGATGGGCAGACCGGCCGGCAGCGCAATTCCCTGCGTCCGGTGAAAAGTCTAGGCTTCCAGTTCAGCCCGAAGCAACAGGGTCCTGGAACGGGTGACATGTCCGCTTCAGCGGTCGACACGGTCTCGCCGGCCGACATCCCGGTGATCGACATCGCTGCCTTGGCCGATCCGGGCTCCGACGTCGCGCTTGCCGTTGCGCGCCGCCTGTGCGCCGCCTATGAGCATCTCGGCTTCGCCTATGTCGCCGGTCACGGCGTGCCCCAGGCGTTGGCGGACGCCTGCATGGCGCAGTCGGTGGCATTCCACGCCGCGACTCCGGAGCAGAAGCGCAGCGTCGCGATCAACCGGTTCCATCGGGGCTACATGACCTTCGCCTCCTCGACCGTCGTCACCTCCACGATCGCGCGCAACCGGCACCCGAATCTCAGCGAATCCTTCCTGGTCATGCACGATCTCGCCCCGGATGACCCGGACCTGCTGGCCGGCAAGCCGCTGCAGGGGCCGAACCAGTGGCCGGACTGGCTGCCGGGCTTCAAGCCCGCGGTCCTCGCCTACATGGCGGCCGTCGAAGGCGTCGCGCGCCGGCTCTTGCACGCCTTCTGCGCCGGCCTTGCCTTGCCGCGCGACGCGCTCGATCCGCTTTTCGCGCGGCCGACCGTCTTCCTGCGCCTGCTGCACTACCCGCCCCACCC
>JAEULF010000363.1 GCA_016793965.1 Alphaproteobacteria bacterium
GCTGATGGGGCTGCGCAGCGACCTGATCGACCTGGCCGCCGGCTACGACACCGTGCTGATCGACCTCGGCGCCGGCGTCGAGCGCTCGGTGCGCATGATCTCGGCCCAGGCAGGGCGCTACCTCGTCGTCACCAACGACGAGCCGACCGCGCTCACCGACGCCTATGCCTTCATCAAGCTGACGACCATGTTCGACCCGGATTGCGACATCCGGATCGTCATCAACATGGCGGAGAGCGTGCGCGAGGGCGACACGACGTTCCAGACGCTGCTCAAGGCCTGCCAGGGCTTCCTCAAGATCGAGCCGAAGCTGGCCGGCATCATCCGGCGCGACCCGAAGGTCAAGGAGGCGATCCGCCAGCAGGCGCCGCTGCTGCAGCGGTATCCCGGTTGCAAGGCAGCCGAGGACGTGATGGCTATCGCGCAGCGGCTGCGCCAGGGCTAGACGGCCGGCCACGGCGGATTCGTCGCGTCATCGCTTCGCGCCAGGGTCTGGCGACGCATCGCGGATATCCGGGGAGGAACCCATGAGCGGCAGCGTCGGCATCACGGTCACTCCCGCGGCGGCTTCCTCGGGCGCGCCCGCTGTTGCGCAGGGCAGCGCACAAGGGACTGCCCAAGGGACAGCTCAGGGCGGCGGCCAGACCGCTGCGCAGACTTTGCCGGGCACCGTGCAGAATCCGCCGCCGGCGATCGCCAATGCCGGGGCGGGCGCCATCATCCAGGGCGTCGTCGCGGGCAAGGGCGAGATGCCGAACACCCTCGTCGTCAACACGCCGCAGGGCACGGTCGTCGTGCAGACGAGCGCGCAGCTCCCCGCCGGCACGCCGGTCGTGCTCCAGGTCCAGGGCCAGGCGCCGGCCAGCACCAACGTCGTCGTCGCCTTCGCTCAGGCGATCCAGGCAGGAACCCAGGCGGCGACGCAAGGCGCTGCCGCGCCGCAGGGGCTGCTCGGCCAGCTCCTCGGCGCGCTGCGCGGCAATGCGGCTGCGGGGCAGGCGGCCGGCGCGCAGGCGCCTAGCGGCCCGGTGACGATCGCGCCGAGCGCCACCTTGACCGCCACGGTGACGGGCGCTGCGAGCGCGGCGGGCGGCGGCGTTACCGCCGGCGGCACGGCAGGCGGCCTGCAGGGACTGATCAGCAGCCTCACCGGTGCATCGAGCGGCGCCGCAGGCGGCGCTCCCGGAGCCGCGGCGCCTGGCGCCGTCCCGGGCGCGAGCGCATCCGCTGGCCTGCCGGTCGGCACGCAATGGACGGTGCGCCTTGCCGGCGTCCAGCTGCCCGGCGGTGCGCCGCTGCCGACCACCGCCGGCGCCACCGGCGCGGCTCTTCTCCTCGGCACGGTCACCGGCATGACGGCGTCGGGCGAGCCGGTCGTGGCCACGCCCTCGGGCCAGCTCACCCTCGGCGTCGGCGCGCAGCTCCCGGCCGGTGCCAAGGTCGCGATCGAACTGGTCGGCCAGCGCCTTGCCGCGCAGCCGGCGGCGTCGCTCAGCGAGAACGCGCGCGCGCTGCTGTCGCTGGCGCGCATGGTGCCGGAGCTCGACGAGGCGCTGCAGGCGCTGATGCGCGCCGATCCGGAGCTGGCGCAGCAACTGTCCAGCTCGCTGATGCCCAAGCCGACGTCGCAGCTCGGCGCCACGGCGCTGTTCTTCCTGACGGCGCTGCGCGGCGGCGAGCTCAAGGGTTGGCTCGGCGGCGGCCTCAAGGACATCGAGCGCGCGCTCGACCGCATCGGGAGGCGCGACCTGATCGACAAGCTCGGCGAGCGCTTCGGCGACGTCGGGCGCTCGGCGCGCGAGACCCCGTCCGGCCAATGGCGCGCCTATCCGCTGCCGATGCAGCAGCCCGACGGCCAGGTGCAGGCGGTGCAGATCTACGTGCGCGACAACAACGGGCGCGACGAGGACGGCGAGGAGACGGCGGGCGGCGGCACGCGCTTCGTCGTCGAGTTCAGCCTGTCGAAGCTCGGTCCGCTGCAGCTCGACGGGCTGGTCAAGGAGCGCCGCTTCGACCTGATCCTGCGCGGCGCGCAGCCGCTCGACGCCGAGGACAAGGCGCACGTGACCCAGCTCTTCCAGGACGCGCTGGAGATCACCGGCTTCAAGGGCGGGCTCCATTTCCAGGTCGCGCGCGAGTTCCCGGTGCAGCCCCTCAAGGAGATGAACAGGCACCTCACGGGCCTGGTCGCCTAGATGTGCCGGGCCTAGACGTGGCTGGCCTGCTCGCGACGGCGGCTGACGCCGGCTACTTCGACCTGCTCGAGGACATGCACGCCTCGCTCGCTGCGGCGGCGCCGGGCCACGGCCTTGCCCTCGGCGTGCTCGACCTCGGCCTGACGTCCGAGCAGCGGCAGCTGCTCGAGGCGCGCGGCGTCGCCGTCGTGGCGCCGGACTGGCCGCTCGACTTCCCCGGCCGTGCGCGCATGCCTCGCACCTACCTGGCGCAGCTCGCGCGGCCCTACCTGCCGCGCTGGTTCCCCGGGCATTCGCCGCTCGTCTGGATCGACGCCGATTGCTGGCTGCAGGACGGGCAGGTGCTGCAGTGGCTGCGGCTCGGCAGCGCCGGCGGGCGCCTGGCGATCGCGCAGGAGCTCGATCGCGCCTACGGCCGGCACTACGACGTGCACGAGCTGTGGGGCAAGCATGCGGTGTTCCGCAAGCATTTCGGCGAGGCGGCGGCGCAGCGCTGGGGCCTGGCGCCGTCGCTCAATGTCGGATTGTTCGCGCTGGAGGCCGGGGCGCCGCATTGGGCGGCCTGGGCCGAGGACATGGCGCGCATCCTCGCCGTCGACACGCCGGGCTGGGCGGAGCAGGCGGCGCTCGACCATGCCGTCCTGTCGCGCGGGCTGCCCGTCACCTGGCTGCCGGCGCGCGCCAACTGGGTCTGCCACCACGGCCTGCCGGCCTATTGCCCGGCGCGCCGGCGCTTCGTCGAGCCGCTGCCGCCCTTCGACCCGCTTTGGGTCCTCCACCTGACGCTCGAGGTGAAGCGACGCGAGGTGCCGGTGATGCGTCTCGATGGCCAGCGCTTGACGACGAGCCTGCGCTGGTCGGCGGTGCGCGGGCTGCTGGCATAGGGAGGGCCCCACCCCGGCCCTCCCCATGCTGACGCACGGGGAGGGTCGGGGTGGGGCATGCCGCGTCGTTCACTCCACCGCGACGACCTCGACCGGCTCGCCCTTGCCGCGCACGGGCAGCAAGCCGATCGGCCGCGTCCGCACGTCGCCGGCCAGCCGTGCGGTCTCCGCCGTCAGCAGGATGCCCGTGCCGTGCTCCTTGTTGAGCTGCTCCAGGCGCGCGGCGAGGTTCACCGCGTCGCCATGCACGGTGTAGCTCAGCCGGTCGGCAGTGCCGACCGCGCCGGCGACGAGCGCGCCGGTATTGATGCCGATGCGCACCTTGAGCCGCACGCCGGCGAAGTCGCGCGACGCGACGGCGTCGCGGATCTCGCAGGCGGTGCGGATCGCCTGCGCGGCATGGTCGGGCGACGGCAGCGGCACGTTGAAGGTCGCGAGCACCGCGTCGCCCTGGAACTGGTTGATGACGCCGCCATGGCGCGTGACCGCCTGGACGACCATGTCGAAGTACTCGTTGAGCAGCGCCAGGAGGTCGCTCGGCGCCATCCGCTCGCCCAGCGCCGTGAACCCTTCGAGGTCGGCGAACAGCACCGTCGCCGTGCGCAGCTCCGGCTTGAGCCGGCCGCGGTCGGCGAGGATGGCGCGCGCGACGGCTTCCGGCACGTACTTGCCGAAGGTCTCGCGTATGAAGGCGCGGTCGGCCTCGGCCGCCTCGCGCGCATGCTCCAGCTCGAGGACGCGCCGCACCAGAAGGCGTGAGCGCCAGACCGCGGCGGCGATCAGCAGGCTGATCAGCACGATGGCGATGACCTCCACCGTCCGCTGCGCCGGATCGAGGAAATTCGGCTCGCCCATCCGCGCCATGACCTGCTCGACCGTCGGGCGCGGCGGCATGCCGGCCCAGGTGACGGTGCCCGGCTGGCGGTAGGCGTGCCAGGCGACACCGGCCCAGGCGAGCGCGGCGGCGCCGCCGGAGACCAGCACGATGCGCGGCTGGAAGGCGAAGGCCGTGGTCGCCAGGAACACGCCGAAGAAGAGCACGTAGGAGGCGAAGCGGAACGGCGCCTGCGGCGGCAGCGGGTTGGACGAGAACGGGTTGGGCGTCGCGATGGCGATCGCCAGCAGCGTCGCGTCGGACGCGACGAGAACGAAGCGCAGCCAGCGCCAGCTCGGACCGCGCCGGCCCGCCCAGAGCTGGAGGCAGCCCGTGCACGCGAAGCCGGCGCAGAACAGCAGCGGCCAGTAGACGCCGGGCGCGCTGAACTGCTGCAGGAAGTAGACGGACATGACGGCGACGGCGAGCAGCTTGCCGCCGACGGCGAGCTTGAGGCCGGACCACTCCTCCGCGCGGAACGGCGCGGACAGGTCGAGGTCGGGGAGCCGGGCCGGGGAGCGTTCCGGCGGGCGCGGAGCCGGCGCGGCAGGGCCGGCGCCGCCAGTCTCGCCGCTCATGCTCGGACCTCCGGGTTTGCGCCGGCGGCGCAGGCGGGCAGCGCGTTCCGCATGGCGCCATGCTAGCGATGCCGTGCCATCCTGGCCAGGCCCGGCCTGGCGGCACGCCTCGGCGCGGGCGCGTCGGGCCGGAAGCGGAGGAGCGCCATGGATCGCGAGAGGCTCACGACCAACTTCCTCAACATCGGCCATTTCCTCGACCACCTGGCGATGCTGATCTTCCCGACGGCGCTGATCGCCATGTCGGCCGAGCTCGGCGTCGACTACGGCGACAGGCTGCTGCTGATGATCGGCGGCGTCGTCCTGTTCGGCGCGGCGGCCGTTCCCGCG
>JAEULF010000373.1 GCA_016793965.1 Alphaproteobacteria bacterium
GGAGCGCCACAGCGTATCCAGGCTGATCGGCGCGCCGCCGGGCTATGTCGGCTTCGACCAGGGCGGGCTCCTGACCGACGCCATCGACCAGCATCCGCATTGCGTGCTGCTGCTCGACGAGATCGAGAAGGCGCACCAGGATCTCTTCAACATCCTGCTGCAGGTGATGGATCACGGCAAGCTGACCGACCACAACGGCAAGACCGTCGACTTCCGCAACGTCATCCTGGTGATGACGACCAACGCCGGAGCCACGGAGATGGCGCGCAACGCCGTCGGCTTCGAGCGCTCCGCGCGCGAAGGCGACGACGAAGAGGCGATCAAGCGGATGTTCACGCCGGAGTTCCGCAACCGACTCGACGCGATCATCCCCTTCTCCTACCTGACGCCGGAAGTCGTGGCGAAGGTGGTCGACAAGTTCGTCATGCAGCTGGAGGCGCAGCTCGCCGACCGCCACGTGACCATCGAGCTGACCGACGGCGCGCGCGCCTGGCTCGCCGAGCGCGGCTACGACAAGCTCTACGGAGCGCGTCCGCTTTCCCGCATCATCCAGGAGCACATCAAGAAGCCGCTCGCCGAGGAGCTGCTTTTCGGCCGCCTGGAGAAGGGCGGCACGGTGCGCGTGGCAGTCAAGGACGACAAGCTCGACTTCGAGTTCCCGGTGCCGAAGATCGAGAAGAAGGAGGGCCCGAAGCTGCCGGCCTTGGTCGAAGGCCAGTAGTCACCGGGCCCGCCGCGATCGCGCGCAGCCTCGCGGGCCCTGCGGAGCCGCGCCTCGACAGGTGGCAAGCGACGGAGCGAAGCGTTGCCGCGCCTGATGCGCTAGCTGGGTCCTAGCGCCGGCCCGTCCACTGCCCTCCGGTCGCCAGGCCGATGACGTGGCCGAACAGCACGATCGCCGCCACGATGCTGGCGATGGCGATGAACATCCACGGCACCATCTTCGGCTTGCCCAGCTCGGCCGGCTTGTGGTGCATGTGCAGCGCGAAAGCGCAGAGCGCTCCGGCGCCTGCCAGCCCGGCCAGCGTCGGTATCCAGCCCATCCTCGTCCTCTCCGTCTAGAGCCGCAGCGCGCCGCGGAAGCCCTCGCGGCCGGCGACCAGGGTGAAGTGCGAGCGTCCGTAGCTCGCGGTCTCGCGCGCATTGGACCAGTTCTGGAGGGGCAAGTCCTCGGCCGCCAGCGCGCGCGGCGGCGCCACTGCGACGCCGGTGGCGTCGTGCGCGAACAGCGCGTCCGGGAAGGTCAGCCCGGCGAAGCGGTCGGACGGGAAGCGCGCGACGTCGAAGACCGGCTTGCCGCCGCGGCAGCCGGACACCGTCCAGAAGGTCTCGAACGCATCGACGCGCAGTCCCTCAGGGCCGGGCCCGAGCATGCGATCGCGCTCGATCGCGCCGACGAGCCGTCCAAGCTCCGCCGGCGTCAGCGCCTTGCGCGCCGTGTTGTTGCCCCAACCCTCGACCGCGATCGGCAGCCCGATTTCGAGAGCCGGCGGCTTGTCCGTGACCACCACCACCGCGAGCGCGGCGCCGTCGCCCGGCTTGCCGCCCGCCCCCGGCGCGCCCGCGTCGATGTCGTAGATGCGCACGTGGCTGCGGTAGTCCTGGTTGTAGACGAGGCGCAGCCTGTCCGGCGCACCGGGAGCGCAAGCGCGCCTGATGTCGCCGCCGTCGAGCATGTCGAACCATGCGGCCTTGCGCACGAAGGCATTGTCGGCGCCGCTTCCGGCATAGCCGCATCCGCCGAGGAGCGCGACAAGCGCCGCTGCGGCGGCGCGGATCAAAGGTCGAACTTGCGCGATCATGCGATTCCTCGTTATCTCAAGGCCTTGCGAAACGGTACGCAGAGCAGGCGATAACGAACTATTTACCGAGTTCTCGGCTCAATGTCGCGGAATCTCGCGCTGTGGGTGCCGTCCGCCGGAGCAACCCCCGACGCCAGCAGTGCCGCAAGTGACGACGAGGTCGTGGTGGTGGCGTCGCAAAGCACCAGCATCCAGGCAAGCCGGGCAGGTTTGATCGCTGCCGTCGCGTCCGTCGCCGCCGGAATCGTCCTGGGGGCGCCGCAGGCGCGGGCCGAGGATCCCGTCTACGCCGCCGTGATCGTCGATGCGGCGACCGGGGAGGTCCTGCACGAGGTCGATGCCGACGTGCAGAGCTACCCGGCCTCGCTCACCAAGATCATGACGCTCTACGTCACCTTCGGCGCGCTCGACGGCAAGCGCCTGACGCTCGACGAGCGGCTGCCCGTGTCGCTCGAGTGCGCGCAGCGCGCGCCCTCGAAGCTGCGCCTCAAGGTCGGCAGCACGATCCGCGTCGACGACGCGATCCAGGGCCTGGTGACGAAGTCCGCGAACGACGCGGCTTGCGTCATCGCCGAGCACCTCGCCGGAAGCGAGGACCAGTTCGCGCAGCTGATGACGCGCCGGGCGCGCGAGATCGGCATGACGCGCACCGTGTTCCGCAACGCGTCCGGTCTGCCTGTGCCGGAGGCCGACCAGGTCACGACGGCGCGCGACATGGCGCGCCTGTCGCTGGCCGTGCTGCGCGACTACCCGCACTACTACCATTTCTTCTCCGTGCAGCACTTCCGCTACCAGGGCCAGGTCCACCGCAACCACAACCGGATGCTCGAGCGCTACGCCGGCGTGGACGGCATCAAGACCGGCTACATCCACGCCTCCGGCTTCAACATCGCGGTGTCCGCCGTGCGCGATGGGCGCCGGCTGGTCGGCGTGGTCTTCGGCGGGCGCAGCGCCGCGGCGCGCGACGAGCACATGGCGCGCCTGCTCGACATGGGATTCCTGCGCGCGGCGACGCCGCGCAGCCCGCTGGTCATGGCCGCGGCTCAGGCGCCCTACGTGCCGCCGGCGCAGCAGGCCGGCACCGGCCGGCCGGCCGCGGAATCCGAGGCCTGGGCGCGCACCGCCTACGCCGAGCGAGCGCCGGCCCAGCCAAGCTATCCCTCGCTGCGCACCGACCGCGCCGAGCGCTGGACGCCGGTAGCCCCGCAATCCGCCGCGGCGCAGCCCGTGCGCCCGGCTCCCGAGCGGGAAGCGCCGGCCGCGGAGACGCGCGCCGCACGCCGCGGCCCGTCCGCCGAGGATCTCGAGGCTCTGACGCGGAGCTGGGGCGTCCAAGTCGGCGCCTACGGGCGCTGGTCGATGGCACACCTGGCCGTGACCAACGCCGCCAAGCAGGTGCCGCAGCTCGCCGTCGGCCGCATCGCGATCGTGCCGATCGAGAAGGGCTCCGAGACGCTCTATCGCGCCCGGCTGATCGGCCTCAGCAAGGCTGGCGCCCAGGAGGCATGCCGCATCCTGGAGCGGCGCGACGTCCCGTGCGCGCTGGTGCAGCCCGGCGACGCCGTGACGGTCTCCCTCGCCCGCCAGCCCAAGGGCTGATCACGCAGCCGCGGCGATCCGCGCCACCGCCGCCCCGATCGCCAGCGACGACGTCAGCCCCGGGCTCTCGATGCCGTAGAGCGCGATCCAGCCGGGAACGCCGTGCGCTTCCGGGCCCGCGATCACGAAATCGCGGGCAGGCTCGCCCGGACCGCTGATCTTCGGGCGGATGCCGCTATAGCCCGGCTGCAGGGCGCCGTCCGGCAGGCCCGGCCAGTAACGGCGGATCGATGCGTAGAAGCGCTCCGCGCGCCGGGAATCGACCGCGTAGTCGATCCGGTCGATCCACTCGACGTCCGGCCCGAAGCGCGCCTGGCCCGCAAGGTCGAGCGTGATATGGACGCCGAGCCCGCCCGGCTCCGGCATCGGGTAGACGAGACGGGCGAAGGGCGACCGTCCGGTCAGCGTGAAATAACAGCCGCGCGCGAGATGCGCCGGCGGGATCGAGGCCGCGGGGATGCCGCCGATCCGCCGCGCCAGGCCGGGCGCGTGCAATCCCGCGCAGTTCACGGCCAGCGCGCAGTCGAGCTCCATCGGCGCCGCTCCGCCCACCACCAACCGGACCCGGCCGCCGTCGGCGATGCCGCGCTCGACCGGGGCGGCGAAGGCGAGCATGGCCCCTCTTTCCTCGGCGTCGCCCTGCAGCGCCAGCATCAGCCCATGGCTGTCGACGATGCCGGTCGATGGCGAGTGCAGCGCCGCGACGCAGCGCACCTCCGGCTCCAGGCGCGCGACCTCCGCCGGCGTCAGCGCCGCCAAGTCATGCACGCCGTTCGCGTCGGCCTGGCGCTTCAGCGCCGCCAGCTCGTCCGTCTGGTCCCCCGACGTCGCGACGATCAGCTTGCCGCAGCGGGCGTGGCCGAGGCCGCGCTCGGCGCAATAGGCATAGAGCATCGCCTTGCCGGCGACGCACAATCGCGCCTTCAGGCTCCCGGTCGCGTAGTAGATGCCGGCATGGATGACCTCGCTGTTGCGCGAGCTGGTCTCCGTGCCGATGGCATCGGCGGCCTCGAGCACGACCACGTCGCGCCCGTCGCGCGCCAGGGCGCGCGCCACGGCGAGGCCGACCACGCCGGCGCCGATCACGGCGCAATCGAGCCGCTCCACCATCTGTTCTCCTCGCGGGAAAGTCCGCGCGTCCGGGCCGGCTGCGCACCCGTCACCGCGGCGCAACACCCCTAGCCCAGCCGCCGGCCAGCGGCAATGTCGGCCGCAACGCGCCGGTGACAAGCCCGGTCGCGATGCCGCAAGATCGCGCACCGCGGACGACGGAACCGGCATGAGCGCGCTCGATCCTGACCAGTCCCCCACGGCGGAAGCAACGTCTGCCGACGCGCTGCGGAGCGGGGCCCGCTCCGACAGCGGCGCCCCTGACGGGGCGCCGGGAGCCCCACCGGCCGAGCTGGCGGGCGTGTACGACATCCTGTCGCCTCGGCTGCAGGACATCCCCTTGGTCTGCGCCTCGCCGCACAGCGGCTGCGACTACTCGATCGCCTTCAGGGCGCAGGCGCAGCTCGACAGCCTCGCGCTGCGCCGATCCGAGGATTGCTACGTCGACCGCATCTTCGCCGGCGCGCCGACCACGGGAGCGCCGCTGCTGCGTGCGCTGTTCCCGCGCGCCTTCGTCGACGCGAACCGCGAGCCCTTCGAGCTCGACCCGGACATGTTCGAGGAGGCGCTGCCGGCCTTCGTGAACCGCGACTCGCCGCGTGCCGCGGCGGGGCTCGGCACGGTGCCGCGAGTCGTCGCCAGCGGCGCGGCGATCTACGGCGGCAAGCTGCGCTTCGCCGATGCGGAGGCGCGCGTCGCGGCCTACTACCGCCCCTACCACGCCGCGCTGCGCCGCCTGGTGGACGCGACGCGCGGCCGCTTCGGCCTTGCGGTCGTGCTGGATTGCCACTCGATGCCGTCTGCCGGCGCTCCGACTGCCCGCATCACCCGGAGCATCATCGGCCCGGCGCCCGCCGTCGATGTCGTGCTGGGCGACTGCCACGGCGCGTCCTGCGCGCCCGAGCTCACCGACGCTGCCGAGTCCCTCTTGCGCGCCATGGGGTACTCGGTGGCGCGCAACAACCCGTACGCCGGCGGCTATACGACGCGCCACTACGGCGCGCCCGAGGCCGGCGTGCACGCCCTGCAGGTCGAGATCAATCGCGCCCTCTACATGGACGAGGCGACGCTCGAGCCTGCCGCATCCCTGTCGCTGCTCGGGCTGCACATGACCCGCTTGGTCGCCGCGCTCGGCGACGTCGCGACGGATCTCGCCCGACGAGGCTGAGCGCGTCGCGGCCCTCGCCTCCGGGCCCCGACGCGCGATCTAGCTGCGGCCGCGCCGCGCCCGCCGACCGTCGGCGGCGCAGCCGGCGGCCGACGACCGGCGCCGCATCGCTGGCGCCGGATTGCCTCGATCCCGGAGCATGCGCATGGCGAACGACGTCCAGAACGCCCCCCTCGACAACCTCGATCGGCCCGGTCCGGGCCCCTATCTCCCTCTTGAGCGAATCGATCTCGTCGTGCGCGACTGCGCGCCCGGCGACATCCCCGCGATCCAGGCGATCTACGCGCCGCATGTGCTGCAGGGCTTCGCGAGCTTCGAGGAGCTGCCGCCCGACGCCGCCGCCATGGCGCAACGCCGCGACGAGGTGATCGGCCGCGGCCTGCCCTTCCTGGTCGCCGAGGAGCGCGGCAAGGTGATGGCCTACGCCTATGCGGGCCCGTTCAGGCTGCGCTCCGCCTATCGCTACACGGTCGAGGATTCGATCTACGTCGCGCGCGACGCCCTCGGGCGCGGCATCGGCCGGACCCTGCTCGCGGAGCTCGTGGCCCGCTGCACCAGCCTCGGGCTGCGCCAGATGATCGCCGTCACCGGCACCCTCGGCGCCAGCGCATCGGTGCGCATGCACGAGCGCCTCGGCTTCCGGGCGATCGGGGTGCTGCCGCAGATCGGTTGGAAGCGCGGCCAATGGCTCGATGCCACGCTGCTGCAGCTGACGCTCGGCCCAGGCGGCAGCCGGCCGCCCGACCGCTAGTCCCCACCGCTAGCCCCCCCGACCGGACGAAAAAAAGAGGCCGCGTCTCGCGACGCGGCCTCAAGTCTAGGGAGGAAACGCCCAAGAAGTGCGTTACGGCGGTACGCAGTCCGCGCCCGGGGGTCGGTGCCACGCCCATGCCGCACTGCAAAATATGATAGACGTTCGTGTGCAAATCAATGGGTTTTTGCAGCCCATTGAAAATACGATGATATATGACGCCCATGTCATAGTCCTGTGATCTGCGAGCCAGGTTCCGCTGCATTGCCGCATGATGGCGGGACGCCATCGGAGCCCGTGCTCTGGCGGGAACCATTAACGTGGCGTAAATGCTGCTGTCGTCACCATGAGCCGTCGCTGCGCACGCTCGTGGAGAGGGCGAACGGATCGGATCCGGTTCCCGATGGCGACGGCCCGGCGGAGCTGCGATGACGCCACCCACGACATTGCCCGATCGCCGGCGCCCGGCGCTTGCGCAGCGCGAATCCGCGCCCTTGCGGTCCGGATTCGCGCGGCGGGCGCGCGTCGCCGTCGTCGCCGGTATGGCTGCCGCCTGCCTGGGCACCGCTGCGTCCGCGGCGCCGCCGCCGCGGCAGAACCCGTGGTCGCTCTGCGACCGGGCCATCCCGCAGCAGGAGCGCGCCCACGGCATCCCCGAGCGGCTGCTGACCGCGATCTCGCTCGCCGAGTCGGGCCGCTGGAACGCCGAGGCCGAGCGGACGACGAGCTGGCCCTGGACGGTGATGGCGGAGAACCGCGGCCGCTTCCTCAACTCCAAGGAGGAGGCGATCGACGAGGTGCTGCGGCTGCGCCGGCGCGGCGTGCGCAACATCGACGTCGGCTGCATGCAGATCAACCTGCAATACCACCCGCAGGCCTTCGAGAGCCTGGACGAGGCCTTCGACCCGGAGAAGAACACGGCCTATGCGGCGCAGTTCTTGAAAACCTTGAAGGAGCAGAGCGGGTCCTGGACCACGGCCGTCGGCCACTACCACTCCCAGGCGCCCGAACGCACCTATCCATACCGGCGAAAGGTGCTGCAGATCTGGCGCGACACCGAGCGGCGCGGCCCAAGCGAGGCGATGGTCGCCATGACGACCCCGGGCTCCGGCGCAGTGCCGCCGCCGGCGCCGGCCGCGCAATCCCCAGCCGACCGGCGCCGGCCGCTCTCGCAGGCCGAGGTCAACGCCCTGCGCCGCGACCGGCTGCACCAGGCGCGCGCCACGGCCGATTCGCGCCGCGATCGCGTCATCCGCGCCTTCGAGGAGCGCCGCCGCCTGCACGACGCCTTCATCGAGCGCCAAGCGCGCATGATCGACGCCTACCGCCGCTACATGCACGAGCAAGGGCGCAGCAAGGCGCAGGAGCAGTAGAGCCGACTGGCCCCGCGGCGCGCGCCTCGCCTAGCTGCCTGGCGACCCGACGGGAGTCCCGACCTGCGCCTCGATCTGCTCGACCAGGGCAGCCTGGCCGCTCGCCTCGGGCGATGTCAGGTAGAGGTAGGACAGCGACAGGGGCACGATGCCGAGCAAGACGGCAGCGGTCTCGACCGCAGCTCGCACCGTCGCAACCATCAATTGACCGGGCAGCCCGAGAGCTTTCTCCAGCACGAGAACGAACGGCGCCAGCGCGAAGCCAACGGCGATTCCTGGGACGAGAGCCGGAACCATGGCGACGAGCGTCAGGCGGAGCGTGTTGCCCTTGCCGACATCCCAGGCCGCGAGCACGCTCGCGTCCCGATCGAGCGCCGCAGCCGGAAGCGCCAACGAGAACCTCGCGACCGCCAATGCGGCCGCCAAGCCGAAGAAGACTGAGATTGCGGCGAACGACCAATACGGGAGGACCTTAGCCAACTCCGGCATCATGAAGGCGCCCGGTATCGCGACCAGGAGGAACGGCAACACGAACATCAGGCCGATCTTGATGAGGGTCCAGATGTAGCGCAGGGACCTCCGGTCAAAGGCGAGACGCGGGGCGGAAGCCTCAGGTGGCGCGCCCACGGCACGATGCACGCAGACAGCAACGGGCACCCAGGCAAGCCCAGCAAGCATCCCGCACAAGGTCTGCCACTTGGCCAGTGCCAAGAGCGCCTCGCGGCCTTGTCCTCCCATCGTCGCCGCCATGATGTTGGTCGCAAGCAGGAAGATGAAAGGAAGCAGGCACCAAACCGCAACTCTCGCGCCATCCGCCCGCAGAAATGCTATGGCCGCGCGCCAAGTGCGCCAGACCGGAAGCCTTTCGTGCTGCTGAGCCATGTCGATGCGCTCACTCCAGCCGCTGCCTGGCTCGAGCATGCGCCGGCCGCGGCCCTCGCGCAATACGCGATCAGCGGTCGCCCAATTCGGTCAGCCCGCCTGGGGCCCCGCCGCCGGCGGCGGAGCGGCCGGCCAGACGGCTGTAGGCGAGCGACAGGATGGTCGCGACCAGCGCGAAGGACAGCGCGCTCGAGCAGACCATGACGCCCTCGACGAACATCGCCTTGGTGACGCCATAGACGAAAAGCGGCTCGATGCGGATCACCAGGGTCGCCAGCGCGAGCTTGAGAGCAACGATGGGCACTTGCGACAGCGCGACGGCCGCGAGCAGCGACCAAGTGTGGCCGCGCGTCGCGTCCCACGCCATCGCCGGGCCGAAGCCCGTGCGGCCGAGCGCCATCGCGGGCAGGGCCACGGCGAAGCGCAGGAACACGGCAGCCGGCGGCATGAAGGACAGCAGCAGGATCATGACCAATCCGCCGCCGGTCAGGCCGTCGGAGAGGGCGGCGAGCAGCAGCGCGAACAGCATCGCCGCCGCCAGCATGCCGCCGAACAGGAACAGCACCAAGGCAAAGGCGTAACGCACCTCCGGCGGCCGGAAGCGGTAGGCCAGGTCTTCCGGAGCCGCGCGCGGTCCGGCATGCAGGAGGCGATGCCATGCCGTGAGGAAAGGAGCCATCGCCACCAGCGAGAAGAGGACGAGCGCCAGCAATGCGACGGCGCGCATGCGCAGCTCTGCCGCCTCGGTCCCCGTGACCACCATGCTGCCATCCGGTCCCGGCGTGCCGAAGCGCAGCGGCCGGATGCCGTCCAGCCCGGCCAGGGCCGCCAGCAGCCCCGCCGCCACCATCGTGATCAGGACGGGCGTCGCTACCATTTGCACGAACAGCCTGAAATTGCCGAAGATCAGGCGGTAAGCAGCGCTCAGCAGCAGCATCACCGGCAAGGTCGGCATTGCACGCGCAGGCTCCTCTGGACGATGGCCTCCGGTCCGGCTCGGGGATTCTCGCAACCCGGCCGTTGGCAGCGAAGACATGGCATCGCCCGTGCCCGAGGGGAAGGGCGATCGAGCAGACAAGGCCGTTGCAGCGTCGCTCCCAAGGTCCCGCCCCCTTAATCCTCGCCGTGCAGCACGGCCAGCATGCCGCGGCCCGGGGCGAACACGTAGATGCCCTCGTCGTTCCAGCGGAACTTGAGCGCATGCGGCGCACAGGCATGCACGACGTCGATTTCAAGGACGGCGATGACCGAGCCGCGGCATCGCCGCACCTCGCCCTGCGACCAGGTGCCGAGCGGGAACTTGAAGCACTCGTTCATCCGGCGCACCCGGCCCGGCCGATCGTCGCTGACGCGCCCGAGCCCGTCGCCGCGCTCGTTGATGCGGAAGACCTGGTCGACATGGCCGTGGCGCCGGCTAGTCCTGGTCCGCTTCAGCGTCAGCACCGACGCGTCCTCGCTCCAGGGCAGCGGTCCCTTGATCGTGATCGCCGGATGGTCGGCGGGCTGGATCGGCCGGCGCGTCACATCGACCGGCCGCAACGTCATCTCCCGGCTGCCGTCCCAGGGAGCACCGCTGTAGAGCTCGGGCGGGATGAAGCGGCGAAGGGGCGCCCCTGCAGCGTCGCGCTCGGTCGCCGCGGCCCATGGCGCCATGTCAGGTCCTGGTGCCCTGCAGGTCTCCCCCGCCGCGGCGCCGCCGCTAGCGAACAGGACTCCGAGGAGGAGTATCGACGCGCGCATCTTTGCCCCCGTGCAAGGGCGCCATCATGCCCGACGGCGCCATCAGTCGCCAGGCGAGCAGCGCGCCCTCCCATCGTTCCTGCCCAGCTTGCCCTGCCCGGCTTGCTTGCCGCGCCGCGGCGCTCGCGCTAGACCGCGGGGCCACCCAGGCCCGCCCCCTTTTCCGTTGGCGCCTCTCTTGCGAGACCAGTCCGCCCATGCCGTCAGCACGCCACGCCGCAACCTCGCCCGCCCCTTCGCCCGCCGCGCCGCGCAAGCACACGGCGGTGCTCGCCGAGCACGTCACTCTGCAGGGCAAGCGCGTCGCCGACATCGGCTGCGGCGACGGCGGCTTGGCGAAGTGGATGGCGCGCCAGGGTGCCACCGTCCTCGGCATCGACTGCTCGGCCCCCCTGCTGGCGCAGGCGCGCGCGGGG
>JAEULF010000384.1 GCA_016793965.1 Alphaproteobacteria bacterium
GCCGAGGCCAACGAGGGCGCCATCAAGATCGCGCGGAAGTACCACTACACGAAGGGCAACAAGGGCCGGTACCGGATGATCGTGACGACCGGCTCGTTCCACGGCCGCACGATGATGACGGTCGCCGCCGGCGATTCCGAGCAGGCGCGCAAGGGCTTCGACCCGCTGCCCGACGGCTTCGACCGCGTCGCCTTCGGCAACCTGAACGAGCTGCGCGCCGCGGTCGGTCCGGAGACGGCCGGCATCCTGGTCGAGCCGATCACCGGCGAGGGCGGCATCCGCGCCGCGTCGCCGGAGTACCTGCAGGGCCTGCGCAAGGTCGCCGACGAGTTCGACCTGATCCTCTGCTACGACGAGATCCAGTGCGGCATGGGCCGCACCGGCAAGCTCTTCGCGCATGAATGGTCCGGGGCCGCGCCCGACGTCATGACGCTGGCCAAGGGCATCGGCGGCGGATTCCCGATGGCCGCCATCCTGGCCAACGAGCGCGCCGCTGCCCCGCTGGTCGCGGGCAGCCACGGCACGACCTTCGGCGGCAACCCGCTCGCCATGGCCTGCGGCAACGCGGTGCTCGACGTCATGCTGGCTCCGGGCTTCCTCGCCCGCGTCGAGAAGACCGGGACCTATCTCCGCCAGAAGCTCGGCGCAGTCGTAGCCAAGCACCCGACGGTCCTCGCCGAGCTGCGCGGCGCCGGGCTGATGCTCGGCCTCAAGTGCGTCGTTCCGGCCGGCGAGATGATGGACCGGCTGCGCGAGGCCGGGCTGCTGACCGTCAGCGCCAACGACAATGTCGTGCGCATCCTGCCGCCGCTGATCGTCGGCGAGGCGGAGTGCGACCAGGCGGTCGCCATCGTCGACAAGGTCGCCGCTGCTTGGCCGGCCGCGAAGTCCGCGGGCAAGTCCGCCGCCTGATCCAGCTTCACCCTTTGACGCACGGGAGCGGCAGATGGCCGGTCCTCGGCATTTCCTGGATTTGCACCATTTCGACGGCGGCGCCCTGCGCGCCATGATCGAGCACGCGGCCAAGCTGAAGGCGGCGTCGGACCGTCGGTCCAAGCTGCTCGAGGGCCGCACGCTGGCGATGATCTTCGAGCGCCCGTCCACGCGCACGCGCATGTCGTTCGACGTCGCGATGCGCCAGATGGGCGGCAGCGTCGTCAACGTCTCGCCCTCCGAGCTGCAGCTCGGCCGCGGCGAGAGCGTCGGCGACACGGCGCGCGTGCTCTCGCGCTACGTCGACGCCGTGATGATCCGCGCCGCGCGCGCCGAGACCATGGAGACCTTCGCCGCCGCCGCCTCGATCCCGGTCATCAACGGCCTGACCGACAAGACCCATCCCTGCCAGGTCATGGCCGACGTCATGACCTTCGAGGAGCGGCTCGGTCCGATCGGCGGGCGCGCGATCGCCTGGACCGGCGACGGCAACAACGTCGCGGTCTCCTGGGTGCACGCGGCCGTGCGCTTCGGCTTCGAGCTGCGCCTCGCCTGCCCCGCCAATTTCGAGCCGCCCGCGAGCGTCATCGACTGGGCGCACCGCGAAGGCGGCAACGTGCGCGTCATGGCCGAGCCCGAGGAGGCCGTGCGCGGCGCCTCGGCCGTCGTGACCGACACCTGGGTCTCCATGCACCACACGGACGGGCACGTGCGGCACAACGTCTTCGCGCGCTACCAGGTGAACGACAGGCTGATGGCGCAGGCGGCGAAGGACGCGATCTTCATGCACTGCTTGCCGGCCCATCGCGGCTACGAGGTGACCGACGCGGTGATCGACGGGCCGCGCTCGGCGGTCTGGGACGAGGCCGAGAACCGGCTGCACGCCCAGAAGGCCATTCTCGCCCACTGCCTGGCCTGAGCGGGCATGGGCGCGATGCCGGCCGCCTTCACCGCCGAGGATCCGCTGCGTCGCTGCCGCGGCGCGAGGAGCCCCAGCCGGCCCGGCGTCCCGGCATGACCAAGGCGAGCGACGCGACCACGCCGCCGCTCGGCGGCACCGACGACCTGCTGCAGGTGTTCCAGCTCGGCAGCGGGCCGGCGCGCGACGCCGTGCGCGGGCGCATCGTGCGGCTGGGACCTGCGCTCGACCAAGCGATCGGCGGCCACGGCTATCCGGCTCCCATCGCCGGCCTGCTCGGCGAGGCGCTGACGCTCGCCGTGCTGCTCGGCGGGATGCTGAAATACGAGGGCGTGTTCACGCTGCAGCTCAAGGGATCGGGCGCCGTGCGCCTGCTGGTCGCGGACATGACCTCGGCCGGCGCGGTGCGCGGCTACGCCCAGTTCGACGGCGCCCTGCTCGACGCCGCCATGGCCGCATCCGACGCCGCGGCGGGCGACCCGGACGGCACGCGGCCCTCGGGCAAGCGGGTCGCCGCCCTGATGCGCGAGTCCGTGCCGCGCCTGCTCGGGCAGGGCTACCTCGCCTTCACTGTGGACCAGGGCGTGCACGCGCAGCGCTACCAGGGCATCGTCGACCTGCGCGGCCCGACGCTGACGGAGTGCGTGCACCACTACTTCGCCCAGTCCGAGCAGATGCGGGCACGCCTCAAGATCGCAGTCGGCGCGGTGCAGGGGCCCGGCGGCGTCTCAGGCTGGCGCGCCGGCGGCATCATGATCCAGCGCATGCCGGACGCGGACCCGAACGCCGCCGCGCGCGGGTCGACGGCCGCCGTCGCGGTGGGGCCGTCCGAGGATGATGCCGCCTGGACGCATGCCCGGGCGCTGATGGAGAGCGCCACGGACGCCGAGCTCCTCGATCCCGGCCTCGCCTCCGACCGCCTGCTCTGGCGCCTGTTCCATGCCGAGGAGGTGCATGCCCACCCGCCGCAGCCGGTGCGCGCCCAGTGCCGCTGCTCGCGCGAGCGCGTGCGCTTGGTGCTGCTCAGCCTGTCGCCGGATTCGCGCGACGAGCTTGCCGAGGACGGCATCCTCGCCGTGACTTGCGAATTCTGCGGCGCGCGCTATCCGTTCAGCACGGCGGAGCTGGCTGCGCAGCCGGACGCCCCGCCGGATGCACCGCCGGACCCGCCGCCGGATGCCCGCGGCGCGCCATGATTCGGCCATGGACCGGATCTACACCTGCCGCGGTCCCCTGCCCGGGCCCCTGACGCAAGGACAAGGCCGATGATCCGCTCCGCCCGCCTCGCCCCGCCTTCCCGCGCCGCCGCACTGGCCCGCCTGACTCTCGCGGCTGCAGTCGCGCTGGTCCTCGGCGCCTGCCAGACGCCGCCGCCGGCCGAGGAGCTGCCGGAGATGACCTTCAAGCACCTGCCGGTGCTGAAGTTCAACGTCGCCGCCATCGACATCATCGAGGAGTTCCGCTCGTCCGGGCAGGAGCCGAACGTCGAGCAGCGCTGGCCGGTGCCGCCCGCCGAGGCGGCCAAGCGCTGGGCCGCCGACCGGCTGCAGGCCGTCGGCCGCGCCGGCAGCCTGACCGTGCTCGTGCAGGACGGCGCGGTGATCGAGCGCAAGCTCCCGAAGTCCGGCGGCCTGACCGGCCTGGTCAAGATCGAGCAGACCGAGGAGTACACGGCGACGGTCGCCATGACCATCCAGGTGCGCCGCCAGGACGGCTCTGTCGCAGCCTCGGCCACTGCCATGGCGCGCCGCCTGCGCACCACCCCGGAGAACCTCTCGGTCACCGAGCGTCGCCGCGTCTGGTACGACATGGCCGAGCAGCTGATGGCCGACTTCAACGCCGAGATCGAGCCGCGGCTGAAGGGCGAGCTGGGGACGTATCTAAGCCGGTGACCTGCGGCAACGGGTCGCCCTACCGCGCCCAGTCCACCAGCTTCGCCAGAAAGGCGTCGCACTTGTCGAGCTGCTCCGGCGCCACGAACTCGTCGGGTTGATGCGCCTGCAGGATGCTGCCCGGGCCGCAGACGATGGCCGACATGCCGGCCTTCTGGAACAGGCCGCCCTCGGTGCCGAAGGCGACGACGCAGGTCTCGTTCGATCCCGCCAGGCGCAGCGCCAGCGCCTCCGCCTCGCCCTCCGGCTCCGGGCGCAGCGGCGGCGCGTCGACCACCGTCTGCACCTCGATCTTCGCGTCCGGCGAGACGAAGCGCAGGGTCGGCAGCACGGCCGTGTCGGCGTAGGCGATGAACTCCTTGATCGCCGCCGCGGTGTCGAGGGCGGGCGTCGAGCGGATGTCGAAGGTGAAGCTGCAGCGGCGCGGGATGATGTTGAAGGCCGTGCCGCCCTCGATCAGCCCGACGTTGATCGAGGGATAGGGCGGCGTGAAGCGGAAGTCGCGCTGCGGCCCGTCGCGCCAGCGCTTCTGCATGCTCTGGAGCTGGATGATGAGCTGCGCTCCGGCCATGATCGCGTTGGCGCCGGCCTGCGGCGCGCTCGAATGCGCTTCCTTGCCCGTGATGTCGACGCGGCACATGGCGCAGCCCTTGTGCGCGTTGGCGACCATCATCTCCGTCGGCTCGCCGATGATGACGATGCGCGGCGCACGGCCGTCGGCCACGACCTTGTCGATCAGGCGGCCGACGCCCTGGCACCCGACCTCCTCGTCGTAGGAGAAAGCCAAATGCACGGGCTCCCGGGTGGGCCGCGCCATGACATCGGGCACCAGCGCCAGCGCGCAGGCGATGAACCCCTTCATGTCGCAAGTGCCGCGGCCGTACAGGCGACCGTCGCGCTCGACCAGGGTAAAGGGGTCGCTGGTCCAGGGCTGGCCGGCCACCGGCACGACATCCGTGTGGCCGGACAAGCAGACGCCGCCCGGCCGCACCGGGCCCAAGGTGGCAAACAGGTTCGCTTTCTTCCCCGTGGCGTCGAAGGTGAGGTCGCTCGCGACGCCCCACTCCGCGAGATAGGCGCGCACCCAGTCGATCAGCGCCATGTTCGACAGCGCGGATGTGGTGTCGAACGCCACCAGCGTGGCCAGGATCTCGCGGGCAGTGCGGCGTTGCGGCATATGCGGCAGCCAGTCTAGCCTCGGGGAAGGCTACCCTCGGGCAAGATCGCCGCCGCCGCAAGCGCCGGCTGCAGCCGGCTCGGCGCCGCTCTCAGCTGCCGGCGTCGCGCCCGCGCTGGATCATCGCCAGGAACTCGCGCCGCGTCGCCTCGTTGTCGCGGAACGCGCCCAGCATGCGGCTGGTCACCATGCTGACGCCCGATTTGTGGATGCCGCGCGTCGTCATGCACTGGTGCTGCGCTTCGATCACCACGGCGACGCCCTTCGGGCGCAGCACGTCGTTGATGGTGTTGGCGATCTGCGCGGTGAGCTTTTCCTGGATCTGCAGGCGCTTGGCGTAGGCGTCGACGATCCGCGCGAGCTTGGAGATGCCGATCACCCGCTTGTCCGGCAGGTAGGCGACATGGGCGACGCCGAGGATCGGCACGATATGGTGCTCGCAGTGGGATTCGACCCGGATGTCGCGCAGCAACACCATCTCGTCGTAGCCGTCGGTCTCCTGGAACGTGCGCTCGAGAACTTCGAGCGGGTCGACGTTGTACCCCTCAAAGAACTCCTCATAGGCGCGCGCCACGCGGTTGGGCGTGCCCACCAGTCCCTCGCGGTCCGGATCGTCGCCGGCCCACAGGATCAGCGTCCGCACCGCAGCCTCGACCTCGGCAAGCGACGGCCGCGGCTCGCGCGCCTTGACGCTCGACTTGGGAGCGGAAACGGCGGTTCCCTTGCGGTCCGCAAGGGGATCTGCTGGGCGCTCTGAGTAGTCCACGCTCG
Organism: Alphaproteobacteria bacterium; assembly: GCA_016793965.1. GTDB lineage: Bacteria > Pseudomonadota > Alphaproteobacteria > JAEULF01 > JAEULF01 > JAEULF01. The sequence continues at coordinate 5,693 of JAEULF010000384.1, forward strand.
TCGTCCTTCTCGTCATGCGCTGGCGGATCCGAGGCCCTCGGCCAGCCGCCGGGCGCGCCGTCTCTACGGGAGACCTACGTGATCTAGGTCGCGCCGGTTCCGCGTCAGCCCCGCGCCCGGCGCATGACGGCTAGTTGATCAGGACCCGCTCGTGCGGACTGTCGAGGGAGAACGCTGGAATCCGCACGTCGAACGCCTCGCCCCCGTCGGTCTCCATCCTGTAGCTGCCGGTCATGATGCCCGACGGGGTCGAGAGCGGCGTCCCGCTGGTGTACTCGAAGGCCTCGCCTGGCTTCAGGCGCGGCTGCTCGCCGACCACGCCCGCGCCGCGCACCTCCTGCACCCGTCCGGACGCGTCGGTGATGCGCCAGTGGCGCGTGCGCAGTTGGACCACCTCTGGTCCATCGTTCTCGATGCGCACGTGATACGCCCAAAAGTACTGGCTCTCGTCGGGCGACGACTGCTCCTCGAGGTACTGGGGCTTCACCGTCACGCGGATCGCCCGTGTGGTCTCGCTGTACATGGCGCTCGTCCCAATCCCAGCAACCGCCCGGCAGGGGCGCTGTCGGCCGGCCTTTGCTGCGTGCCGATCCAGTGTAGACGCACAAGCAGCTTGCGCAAGTCGCTCGCTAGGGATGCCGCCTGGAGCAGTCCGGCAAGCCGTTAACCTCGTCAGGTCCGGCGCCGTAGCGTCCAGCCGCTTCGCGCCGGCACGGTGGCGCTGCCGGCATCCCGGGCCTGGTCGATCTGCCCAGCTCGCCGTGGATCGGCGCAGGCGCCAGCGAGCGCTCAAACGAAAAGCGGCGCCGATCTCTCGGCGCCGCTTCCCGTCGGTCCGGCCGCTCGGCCGGAAGCTAGTCGCGCTCGATCAGCGCAGCGTGATCTCCACGCGGCGGTTCTCGCGCTCCTTCACGCCGTCGCCGGTCGCCTTGCGGGGCGACTCCTCGCCGCGCGCGCTGGCGGAGAGGATGGTGCGCGCGATGCCCTGCGACACCATCTCGCGGACCACCGCGTCGGCGCGGCGGAGCGACAGGCCCATGTTGTAGGACGGGTTGCCCGAGGTGTCGGTGTGACCGACCAGCGCGATCGCCGCACCGCTGCCCGCGCGGCCCAGCTCCTCCTTCACGAGCTTCACCGTCTCCTTGCACTCCGTATCGACGACGCTCTTGTCGAGGTCGAAGAAGCAGATGAAGGTCAGCGGCGCGCGCGCGGCAGGAGCCGGAGCCGGAGCCGGAGCGGGCGCCGGGGCAGCTGCCGCCCGCGGCGGAGCAGCCGGTGCCGGTGCCGGAGCCGGAGCGGCCGCAGCGACGGGCTGCCCCTCGAGCAGGGCCAGGTTCGCCATCAGGCGGTCGCGGCAGGTCGCGATATGGTCGAACTGGAAGTTCTCCTCGTTCTGCTCGACCCAGCAGTCGTAAGCGACCTGAGCCTTCGCCGCCGGATCCGGCTTCTCCGCGCGGCCCTTCTCCAGGGCGCGCACGAGGCGATCGCGAACGGACAGCGCCTCCTTCTCGAAGTCGGCCGTCAGGTTCCATTCCTTCGGGTCAGCCGGCATGACGACGTTGCCCTGCGCGGCCGACAGGCCCTTACGCGCGAAGTGAGCGGCGTCGATGTGGTCGAACATCACGTCTTCTTCGAAGATCGAGAGGTCGCGGTATTCCTTGGCAAGGGCCACGGTGAAGGGCGAGCCCTTCGGATCGATGTTGCGAACCTCCTTCAGCTCGCTACATCCGACGACGAACGCCATAGCGGCGATCGCGCCGACGATCTTGAATGTATTCATGCAACTGCTCCGCTGTTCCGCAGTGAACGATCGGGCCCGGGGGCTGACGCGGCCCGCCCGTTGCCACGACGGCTGCTGACCGTCAGAGGTGACTTAACAGAAAGCAACCAGGGCGCCAAGCATAAGGGCCAAGGCCTATGTCGATAGGCCGAGCGTGTGGCGCTCCGGCCTTGAGCCAAGGGCTTGCCGACCTGGGCCGGCGCAAGTGGAACGGCCTCATTCAAGGCCCGATCGCATGCCGCGCCGACGTGATAGGGTGCGCTTCGTGATCGCCACGGGCGGGAAGCGATGGCACCGATGTCCTATCCGCGAACCCAGTCCCTCGACTTCCTTGCCGTCTGCTCGCCCCGCGTCGCTGCGATCCATGCGTACTGGGACCGAAAGAGAGACGCCAGGCCGATGCCGGCGCGGTCGCAGATTGACCCGACCGAGCTGAAGCCGTTCCTGCCGGGCATCACGCTCGTCGATGTCGGCGCCTCCGCTGAAGACATGCGTTATCGGCTCATGGGGACCGCCAATGTGGCGAGCCGCGGCTACGACCCCACCGGCCAGCCTGTGGCCGAACGCTTGTTCGGGCGCTCCAAGGCAGACATCCTCGAAAACTATCGGCGCGTCGTCACCTCCAAGCAGCCGCTCTACGATGGAGACATGCAGCGCACCGCGAGCGGCTTCTCGCGCGAATCCGGTACGATCTACCTACCTCTATCAACCAATGGGAAGCAAGTCGACATGATCCTCATCTATGTCGACTATGCCGATGCCGAGCCTCCCGGCAGGTGACCCCGCCGCAGATCGCGGCCCAGGCAGCAGCGCGGGGGCGCCGGAGCGAGCACGTGCGACCATGGCAAGCGCTAACATTCTGAAGGCCACGTCCGCGGCCTTGGCTGCGGCCCAGCGGGGGGACCATGCGTCGAGCCTTGCAGCGTGCGCCGAGGGTCTAGGCAGCTGGCCGCCCGCCGCGGGCCAGGCGCGCGACGGCGATCTGGAGCTGCACTTCCTCGCCTGCAGCGCCTTGGCAAACCTGCGCAGGTTCGGCGAGGCGAACGCCTATCTCGACAACCTACGGCCATACGCGGACGCGTATGGCGACTTTGTCGCGCTGCGCGCCGCGTGCCGCCACGGCGAAGGACGGCACGCCGAGGCCCTCGACCTGGCGGACAAGCTGCCGGGGGAATACGCATACAGCCCGATGTGGGCGCCGACGCTGCTCAACATCCGCTTCGCCTGCGGCGAGATCGGCGCGCACCTCCAGCGGATCGATTTCGGGCGAATCCTGCGCGAGGCGCCGGACAGCGCCGCCGGCTTGCTTCTGGCATCGCCCTACGCAAGCGCGCACGACCCGGCACGCTACCTGGAATGGGCACGCGCATTCCATGCGCAAGAGCTCCGGCGCGCGGGTCTCGCCGCGCCGGTGCCGGCATCGCGCGTCAGACCGCTCGGCGGCAGGAAGATCAGGATCGGCTACCTGACGTCGATCCTGACGCCGTCAGGGTTGACGGGCATCGTGATGCCCCTGCTTCGCGCTCACGACCGCGATCGCTTCGACGCCCATCTGATCCACGTCGCGCTGCGCGGCGAGGGACCGCCCGCGCTCGATCCGGCCGTGGCGACCCTGCACACGTTGCGCATAGCGGACCCACGGTCGATTGCCGAAGCGATCCGCAGCCTCGACCTCGACATCCTGGTCGACACGGTCGGCGCGTCGGAGTGGGACAAGCGCCTCTACCGCATCGCGTACTATGCGCCGGCGCCGATCGTCGCGCTGTGGCTGAACAACGTCGGAACCTCGGGCAACCCCGGCATCGGCTACCTGCTCGGGACGCGCGAGCAGCTCGCTCCCGGCGACGAGAGGTTCTACAGCGAGCGGTTGGCGCGGCTGGCGACGACCAACATCGCCTTCGAGACCGTCGAGGCGATCCCCGATATCCGCGACCGGCCGCAGGACGCGCCGATCACCTTCGGCTGCCTTGCCCACCAGTTCAAGGTCACGCCGGAGAGCATGGCGCTTTGGGCACGAGTCCTGCTTGCCATGCCGGAGAGCCGGTTCGTGCTGCGCAACGCGCAGCTCGCCGACCCAGGACTGGCGGAACGGGCGCTGCGCGCCTTTGAGGCCATGGGCGTGCCGCGCGCTCGCATCACCGTCGGCGCGACGGTCGGGTTCCGCGGCTACATGGATGCGTACAACGAGATCGACGTCGCTCTCAACACCGTGCCTGTCAGCGGCGGCGTGACGGTGCAGGACGGCATGGTGATGGGCTGCCCAACGGTAAGCCTTACCGGGTCGACGCTCCTCAGCCGCACCGCGCTCTGCGTCTTCGCTCCGTTCGGCCTGGGCCACCTCTGCCCCAACACCGAGGAGGGATACATCCAGGCAGCCGTCGCAACCGCAGGCGACCGGGCGTGGCGTGCCACGTTCCGCCGGACCGTGCGGGACGACATCCTCAAGGGGCGATACTTCAAGCCGGACGCCATGATGCGCGATGCCGAGGCGATCTTCGTCGCCATCGTCGAGGCCGAAGCCGCGGGCCGGATCCCTCGGTTGCCCTGAGCGACCGGGACGCGCGCGGCGCGCCAGCGCGCGGCCGCAAGCCCGTCACGCCGCCGCGGATCGGGCGACGTCGGACCAGGGGGAGAAGCTGCGCCGCCCGCTTCGCTCCGGCGCATCGAGGTAGGCAACGAACGGTGCGACGTCGTTGTTGCTGTCGGCCAGCATGCGTGCCATTCGCGGCGAGCGGGCGGACAGGCGGAAGACGTCCAGGAAGCGGTCGCTCGGCTGGAGGTAGAGCTCCGTCAGGCGCACCGCCCAGCGCGCGTAGTCCCAGAATCGCGCCGCCGTCTCCTCCATCCACGCACGGTCGAACGGCCTGTCGGCTCGCGCCACGATCCGCTCGATGTAGAGCCGGGCCGCGCGCGCCGCGCTGTTCGCGCCCTGCTGCGAGATCGGGTCGTTGAGGACGAACGCGTCGCCGACGGCGAGCACGGCCCGTCCGGATGCCAGGACGCGCACCGGCCGCGCGACCGCCCCCGCGACGCCGCCCGACAGGAATGCCTTGTCGTCCACGAGCGCCACGTCCCTGCAGCGGGCGCTCTCGGCGGGCAGCCATTGCTCGAGGAGGGCGAGAACGCCGCGCCGATGCGCCTCGGGGCCCTTGACGTCGTGCCAGACGTCGAGCGGCCCGCCCGGCACGCCCTCCAGGCAGATGACATGGCCGGGGCCGTGCACGGTGAGCGTCGGGAAGATCCAGAACTCGCCGACTCCTGGGATGACGGCCCAGGTCTCGTAGTCGGCATCGCGACCATCGCCTGGCCGCCGGCCCCGGACATGGATCGATGCGCCGAAGCGCTGCGGGGCGTCGTATCGCGTGCGCGCAGGGTCGATCTCGAAGAAGCGCTTCATCTCGCCGCGCCCCTTCCCCGCGGCGCAGATCACGAGGTCGTACGAGGCGGCGAGGGCCTCGATCTCGTCCGCCCCGACCTGCATGATGCTGAGCCGGCCGCCGCGCGCCGCGAACAGCTCCGTCCAGGCGGCGAACTTGAGCCGCTGGTCGAGCGACTGGCCTGGGCTGGTGAGAGGCGCCAGGAAGCGGTGCAGGACGGTGCCGTCCGGCGCCAGGACGTGCGTGTCGAAACCCGGGATCGGGGGGCAGGCCGCCCCCCACAGCTCCAGGCCGAGCTCGCGCTCGAGCGCGAGCGAATCGCCCCAAAGGCACTGGTTGGACATGATGCGCCCGGAGCGCACCTCGTCGGCCGTGCGATCGGTCACGATCGTGACGTCGTAGCCGCGGGCAAGCAAGCCGTGGCCCAGAAGCAACCCGGCATAGCCCGCTCCGACGATGCATATCTTGCGCATGGCCGCATGCTCCTTCCGTCGCGTCGCCGCTTGCCCTCTCCCGAGGCTGCCGACCAACAGCGGCGCCCGCCGGCGCGCGTCAAGCCTTTGCGGGCGGCACCGCGGGCGCGGCCGACAGGACATTGTCCCGGAGGATCCGCGCCGGCGAACCGGCCGCAACCTTGCCGGCGGGAATGTCCCGCACGACCGCGGCATTCGCGCCGATCAACGATCCATCGCCGACGGTCACCTTTGGATTAACGACGGCGCCCGAACCCATGAAGCAGTCGCGCCCTACCGTCGCGCCGCGGTTGATGAGGACGCCGGGCGCGAGCAGGCTGCACTCCCCGACGGTCACCTCGGTGCCAACCGAGCAATGGCTCTCGACGATGACGCAGTCGCCGACATCGGCGTTCGGGTACACGACGCTGAAGGCATTGATCATCACGCCGGCGCCGACATGAGCGGAGGGAGAGCACGCGACGCTGGGGTGGACCAGCCGCGCCAGCCGGCCGCCGCGCGAGCGGATGCGCCTCGACCATTCCCGGCGCAGCGCGAAGTCGGTCACGGACACGAGGAACTCGCACTCCGCGCGCATGGCGGGGTCGTCCGCCAACTCGAACGGCCCGAGCACGGCGCAGCCATTGACGACGGTTCCCTTCGCCTTGTGATTGTCGAGGAAGCCGACCAGATCGAAGCCGGCCGCGGCTGCGAGATCGAGGCCGAAAATCCCGAAGCCGCCCGCACCGAGCAGCACCAGCCGCGGACGGCGGTGCGACGCACCTCCAGCCATCTTGCCTCCTCCCCGACCCTGGCCTTCCCTGGCCGACAGTCGGCCGCCGGCGACCTTGAAGCGCGCGGCGCCGTGCCTGTAAGATGCGCGCGGCGAGCGCGGGTGTAGCTCAATGGTAGAGCAGAAGCTTCCCAAGCTTACGACGAGGGTTCGATTCCCTTCACCCGCTCCAACGCTCTGCCCGCCAGCACGGCCCTTCGAGGCCAAGGCGCGGCGTCGGCGCCGCCGGGCTCCATCGAAGAGCGCCGCGACTGCGCGCCAAGCGTGCCTGCCGCCAGTTAACCGATCTTTACCATATGCGGCAGCAATGTTGCGTGGAGCGCGGCTGCCCATGAGCAGGCGACCAGCGCAGCCCGGTCATCGATCCTCGCCAAGGACGCCCCCGGATGGAACGGATCCCGATCGCCGGCCCCTGGATCACCGAGCGCGAGATCGACTATGTCGGTCGCGCCGTGCGCGAGGCCTGGTACGACGGCGCGTGGCAGTTCCATGAGCGCTTCGAGACGGCATTCGCGACCCTGGTCGGCGTCAAGCACGCCGTGTCCACCCCGTCCTGCACGACGGCGCTGCACATCGCCTTGAAGGCCCTGGGCGTCGGGCCGGGCGACGAAGTGATCGTCCCCGACCTCACTTGGATCGCCTCCGTAGCGCCGGTCACCTATGTCGGCGCCACGCCCAGGTTCGCCGACGTCGACCCGGCGACCTGGTGCATCGACGTCGATTCCGCCGCCGCCTTGCTGACGCCTCGCACCAAGGCGATCGTCGCCGTCGATCTCTACGGCAGCATGCCGGACATGCGCGCGCTGCGCGCGCTCGCGGAGGGGGCCGGCCTGCCGATCGTCGAGGATGCGGCGGAGGCGCTCGGCTCGACGTTCGACGGGCGGCCCGCCGGCAGCTTCGGTCGCATCGCCGCGTTCAGCTTCCATGCCAGCAAGACGGTCACGACCGGCGAGGGCGGCATGGCCGTCACAGATGACCGGCACCTCTACGAGCGTCTCTGCGCGCTGCGCAACCACGGCCGTCGGCCGTTCGACCGCGACTTCTCGAGCGAGGAGATCGGCTTCAAGTACATGATGAGCAGCATGCAGGCCGCGCTCGGCCTGGCGCAGGTCGAGCGCGCGGCAGAGCTCGTCGCAGCGAAGCGCCGCGTCTTCCATCGCTATGCGACGCACCTGTCTGGCGTTCCCGGCCTCTCGATCAACGCGGAACCGCCAGGGACCTTCAACTCGTTCTGGATGGCGTCGATCGTGCTGGACGAGACAGCGCCGACCTCGGCGCCGGCGCTGCGCGAGCACTTGCGCGCGTCCAAGATCGACGCGCGGCCGTTCTTCCCTCAGGTCAGCCGTCATCCCGCTTTCCAGGGCGACCCGGCCGCATTGCGCGCTGCCCAGCGCAACCGGACCGCCGCGCATCTCGCCGCCAACGGCCTTAATCTGCCGAGCGGCCCGCTGCTGACCGACGCGCAGATCGACCGGGTCTGCGGCATGATCGCCAGCTTCCTGGCGAGGCCGTCCAGAGCCGCAGCGTCGTAGCCGACGCCAACCGGCGGCGAAAGCTTCCCGACCGTCAGGCCCCATCCAGCAAAGGAGCGACAGGGACTAGGCATGAAGGCCAGCGGCGCCGATGCGAGCACCTCTCGCAACCTTCACGCTGCAGCGCTCGCCCACGCAATGGCCGGCGATCTCGCGGCTTGCGTCCGGATCTGCATGGAGGCGATCGGCGACCGGCTGCGGGCGCGCGCGTTGGCGAGCGAGGACAACCACATCGCCTACCTCCTCGCTGAATGCCTGGCTCGCCTCGGTCGGCCCAGCGCCTCACTCAGCGTGCTCGGACAGGTCACGCCGATCGACATCAATGCCGGTCGTCAAGCCCTCATGACCATCGGGGTCATCTTCAACTCGAACCTCGGGGGACGGGCGCTCGCCGAAGCCGCGGCGCAGCCGGACGATGCCTATTATGCGCCAGGCTCGGCCCGCATGCTCCTGGAGCTGCACGCGGCATGCGGCGAGATCGACGGCTACTTCCGGAGGATCGATATCGCTCGGCTCGCCCGCGAGCAGCCGAGCGTATGCGCGCGCGCCTATTTCTGGTGGCCCTACGCGGCCTCCATGACGAATGCCGCCTATCGCGAAGCGCTGGTCGCGTTCCACAGGGACGAGCAGCGACGCCTCGGCGCGCCCGCGCACGGGGAGGTCGCTGCCACGCGGCCTCCGGACAGATCCGACGGGCGCATGCACATCGGCTACCTGACAAGCTTCCTGGGTTCGTCGAGCTTCCAGGCAGCCGTTCAACCGATCATCGCGCGGCACGACCGCACGCGTTGCCGCGTGACGGTCGTCAGCATCGACGATTCCGGCGCTGCTGCCCCGGGGCTGCCTCCTGACATCGCGCTGGTGCGGCTCAACGCGACGGACCCGATGCCCCTCGCGCAGCACTTGGCGGCGCTGGGCCTCGACGTCCTGGTCGACGTCGTCAGCTTCGGCGACCTGCATCAATCGGTCTTTCGGGCCTTCTACTGGAAACCTGCTCCGGTGATCGCCACGTGGCTCAATGCGACCGGGACATCGGGTCATCCGTGCATCGACTTCATCATCGCGGACGCAGCGCTGATCCCGCCCGGCTGGGAGGCGCACTTCACCGAGAAGGTCGCGCGCAGGCCGACGGTCGCCGCATGCTACGTGCCGGCCGCGCCTTTGCCGAGGCCAGCGCCCCTTCCCGCCGAAGGCCGGATCCGGTTCGGAAACAGCGCCAACCACCACAAGGTGACGCCGGAGAGCATCGGCCTCTGGGCCGGCGTCCTCCGCGCTCTGCCCGACAGCGACTTCGCGCTGCGCAGCCCCCTCCTCGTCGACGCATCGATGCGGGAGCGGGCGCACCGCCTCTTCGAGCACCATGGCGTGGCGCGCGACCGCGTCATTCTCGAGGCGACAAGAGGCTTCGACAGCTACATCCGCTCCTACCACGACGTCAGCGTCATCCTCGGGACGTTCCCGGCCCATGGCGGGCTGACGATTATGGAAGCGCTGTGGATGGGCGTGCCGACGGTGTGCCTGAGCGGACCGACCTACATGAGCCGGGTCGGCGCGGACGTCCTGGCCCCGTTGGGCCTTGCCGATCTCTGCCCGGACAGCGCGGAGGGCTTCGTGGACATAGCCGTCCGCCTGGCAGGCGATCGCAAGCGCCTCGGCGAGATGCGCGTCGGCCTCAGGCAGGACCTCGACGCTGGCCTGGGATTCGCGCCGGCGACCATGGCCCGCGAAGCAGAAGACCTCTTCGCCGCAATGCTGCAGGCACGGATCTAGAGCGGATTCACGCTGACCGTACATAGCCCGAGTTGGCGAGGTAGTTGGAGCATTCACCGGGCTCGAAGCGCTCGATGGCTTTGGCGATGGCGGACCAGAGGGCCTCGACGGTGCGGGCAGCGGCCTTGCGCAGCAGGGTCTTGAGCTTGGCGAACAGCTGCTCGATCGGGTTGAGGTCGGGCGAGTAGGGCGGCAGATAGCGCAGCTCTGCGCCTGCGGCCTGGATGGCCTCGCTCACGCCGGCGACCTTGTGGCTCGACAGATTGTCCATCACGACGATGTCGCCCGGCTTCAGCGTGGGCACGAGGATCTGCTCGACATAGGCGAGGAAGCTCTTGCCGTTGATGGCGCCGTCGAAGACCGCGGGTGCGGTCAGTCCTCTCGACCGCAGGGCGGCGACGAAGGTCGACGTCTTCCAGTGGCCGTGGGGCACGGGCGCGACCAGGCGCTGTCCGCGCAGGGCACGGCCGTATCGGCGCGCCATGTTGGTGGTCGCCCAGGTCTCGTCGATGAAGACGAGGCGGTCGATGCTCAGGCTGCCCTGCGCTTGGCGCCAGCCGGCGCGGGCGGCGGCGACGTCCGCGCGCTCCTGCTCGGCGGCGTGGCACGACTTTTTTTGAGCGTCAGCCCCAGCGCCTGCAGGGTCGCCCACATGGTGGCGACGCAGACCCTCACGCCGCGCTCGCGCGCCGACCAGTCCGCAAGCTCGCCGAGCGTCGCGTCAGGATGCCCCGCGACGTAGGCCGCCAGCGCCTCGACATGCTCAGCGAGCTTGCGGCCCGGGCGCCCGCGGCTGGGCAGCGCGCTCGCCAGGCCGGTCGCCCTGCGGCGTGCCAAGGCCTTGTAGATGTACGACACGCTGACCCCGAACAGCGGCGCGATCTCGTACACCCGCCCGCCGCGGTCGACCGCCGCCAGCACCCGTGTCCGAAGGTCCTCGGAGTACGCCTGCCCCTGCCGCCATGCCATCTGCCGCCCTCCCCGTTCCGCAGACGGCAAATCAAGAATCACACCCCGCGGCCCTTGGGAATC
>JAEULF010000389.1 GCA_016793965.1 Alphaproteobacteria bacterium
GATCCCGCCGGACCGCGCGATGTTGCGGCCCATCTCGATGAACATGTGCTCGCGCCAGATGCCCTCGCCGAAGCCGCCCTGGAACATGCCGTCGGTCTTCAGCCCCTTGAACATGTGGCTGATCATCTCGGAGATGAACACCGCCTCGAATTCCTCGGAGGTGCGCCTGACGGCGTTCGGGTCGGCCTGCTTGCCCGGCCTTCCGGCCGCGCGCGCCTGGCCGGCATCCTGCGCCGCGGACTTCAGCCGCTGCAGCTTGCCCTGGCCGAGGGCGGCGTCGGCCTGGAGGCCCGCGTTCGGTGCGAGCGAGTCCGCCATCACATGATCTCCAGCTCTGCCTGCATGGCGCCCGACGCCTTGATCGCCTGCAGGATCGAGATCATGTCGCGCGGCCCGATGCCGAGCGCGTTGAGGCCGTTGACCAGGTCCTGCAGGCTGACTCCCTCCTGCACGATGCCGAGGCGGCGCTCCGCCTGGTCGTCGACCTGGATGTCGGTGCGCGCCGGCGTCGTGGCGCCGGGCGTCACGACGACGGCGCCGCCCGGCGTGACCGTCTGGGTCGGCGCGCCGACCGATGCCGGCGTCTCGGTGATGCGAACCGTCAGGTTGCCTTGCGCGACCGCGACCGTGCTGATGCGCACGTTCTCGCCCATGACGATGATGCCGGTGCGCTCGTCGATCACGACGCGCGCCATCTGGTCGGGCTCGACGCGCAGCTGCTCGATGTCCGTCAGCAGCATCACGACGTCGCCGCGGTAGCTCGGCGGCACCTGCACGACGACGGTGCCCGGGTCGGTCGAGCGCGCGGCCGGCTGGCCGAGGAACGCGTTGACCGCGGTGGCGACGCGCCGCGCCGTCGTGAGGTCGGGGTTGCGCAGCGCGATCTTCACGCTCTCCAGAGAGGCGAGCTCGAACTGCACCTCGCGCTCGATGATGGCGCCGTTCGAGATGCGGCCGGAGGTCGGCACGCCGCGCTGCACGGTCTGCTGCTGGCCCTGGGCCTGGAAGCCGCCGGTCGTCACGTTGCCCTGGGCGACGGCATAGACCTCGCCGTCGGCGCCGAGGATCGGCGTGACGAGGAGCGTTCCGCCGTTCAGGCTGGTGGCGCTGCCGATCGCCGAGACCGTGACGTCGATGCGCGTGCCGTGCCGGCCGAAGGGCGGCAGGACAGCGGTCACCATCACGGCGGCGACGTTCTTGGCCTCGAGGTCCGGGCTGCGCGCGGAGACGCCGAGCCGCTCGAGCATGCCGATCAGGCTCTCTCGCGTGAACACCGAGGCGCGCTTCAGGTCGTCGCCGGTGCCGGCCAAGCCGACCACCAGGCCATACCCGATCAGCTGGTTGGCGCGGACGCCCTCGAAGTCGGCAATATCCTTGATTCGGGAGGCCGCCCCAGCAGTGACGGGGGCCAACGCTGCGGCAAGGCCGAGCGCGACGGTCAGGACGGCGATGGACAGGCGACGGAGGGTCATGAGTGGACTCTCACCTTCTGGCTAGCCCCAGCACCAAGCGAAACGCATGCCAAGTGAGGCTGGGGCTGGCGAGCGACAATCGCCCCTGCCCCTGCCGCCGCCGCGGGCGCGCGATCCGCGACGAGCCGCCTCGTCTTCCCGCCGCCCGGCAAGCCATGCCATGCGCTAGGCAAGTCTTGCCGAGATGCGGACGAGCGATTCGGCCGGCCTCGCCACTATGGCATCGCGTGCTTTATGGTAAGTGTACGCGACGCACGCGCATCGCTGCCGCCGGGTCACCGGACCGGGGGCGCTGCCGGTCGCGCGGAGGATCCGATGAAAGTCGAGCGCCCAGGAGCTGCCCCCGGCGCCGGCGCCGCCGGCCGCACCCGTCGCCCTGCCGGGGCGGCGGGGGGCGATTTCGCGCAGGCGCTCGAGCGGGCTTCGGCCAAGGCGCCGGCCGCGCCGGCCATGGCGCCATCGCCGGTCGATTCGCTGCTCATGATCCAGGCCGTCGATGACGCGACGGAAGGCCGCAAGCGCGCCCGGCGCCGCGCCGACGCCATGCTGAACGTGCTCGATCAGGTCCGTCACGACCTGCTGATCGGCGCCATCCCGCGCGGCCGCTTGCGCGAACTGGCGGCGCTCTGCCGTCTCGAGCGCAGCCAAGTGGACGACCCCAAGCTCAAGGCCCTGATCGACGAGGTCGAGCTGCGCGCCCGCGTCGAGCTCGCCAAATGGTCCGATGACCCCTAGGCCGCCGGGCCGCTCCAGCTCGCGCTGCAGTGCAGCGAGACGAGCCGCTTGATTTTTCTCAGCGAAATCAAAGTGAAACTTGGTGCAAAGAGGTTTGCGCCGGGGCGGTCACCTCGCTATTCTCCGCGCCGCTTCGGGGGACCGGATCAAGGTCGCGAGCCCGGCATGACGGCGATTGATGGAGGATCGAGAGCGGTGATCCAGCTGCCCCCGAACTACCGTCCGACCGAGCGCGAAGAGTTCATGAATCCGCGGCAACAGGAATACTTCAGGCGCAAGCTGCTGAGCTGGCGCTCGGAGCTGCTGCGCGAATCGACGGAGACGCTCGAGCACCTCAAGGAGGACAGCCAGCTCGAGCCGGACATCGCCGATCGCGCCACCCTGGAGACCGACCGCTCGTTGGAGCTGCGCACGCGCGATCGCGAGCGCAAGCTGATCCAGAAGATCGACGAGGCGCTGCGCCGACTCGAGGACGGAACCTACGGCTTCTGCGAGGAGACCGGCGAGCCGATCGGGCTGTCCCGCCTGGAGGCCCGGCCGATCGCGACGCTGAGCCTGGAGGCCCAGGAGCGGCACGAGCGCATGGAGCGACTGCACCGCGACGAGTAGGCAGCGCGCCGCGCTCAGGCCGGCAGCGCCCAGAACCGCTCGTTCGCGATCAGCTTCGCCACGGCATCCGCAGCCGCGTCGAGCAGCTTCTCGCCTTTCTCCGCGGTCGCCGCGCGCGGATCGCCGATCGCCCCGTGCCTCGTGCGCACCTTGAACGACCGGTAGCGATGCGCCGCGTCGCCGGCCACGGCGGCCAGCTCGACCTCCGTCGGACCGACTGCGTCCGCGGCCTTGGCCATGTCGACGAGATCGGGCGCGAGCGCCAGGAGCATCGAGGTCTCGGCCTCGCAGGCATGGCGCACCGTCGTCTGCCGCTCCAGGATCGCCGCGAAAGCGTCCTTGGCCAGCGTCCAGTAGGTCGCCGTGGCGACGGGGAGCTGCAGCTCCGGCCCGATCTCGTTGGCGAAGGCGGTCAGCGCCGCCATGTTGCCGCCATGGCCGTTGAGCAGCAGGATGCGCCTGAAGCCATGGCGGGCGAGCGAGCGGCAGACGCAGCGCAGCACGGCGCAGAACGTCGCGAGATCGAGGGTCAGCGTGCCGCCCAGGCTCATGTGGTGCTCGGCGAGGCCGCTCCAGACCGTCGGCGTGACGACGACCGGCGTGGTCGCCGCGGCGAGGCGCGCCGCGCGCAGCCCGATCTCCCCGGCGAGCAGCGTGTCGACTTGCGTCGGCAAGTGGGGCCCGTGCTGCTCGATCGACCCGACCGGCACGACGGCCACGGCGTTGCGCGCCGCCAGCGCGCCGATCTCGGCCGATTTGAGCCGGCCCCACTCGACCTCGGTCATCGCGCCCTCCGCGTCCCGCCCTCGCGCTCGAGCAGCCGCTCCAGGAATGCCCGCGTACGGGCCTCCCTGGGCTCCCGGAAGATGACGTCCGGCGGCGACCGCTCGACGACGAGGCCCTTGTCCATGAACACGACGTGGTCGGCGACGTCGCGCGCGAAGCCCATCTCGTGCGTCACCACGAGCATGGTCATCCCTTGCTCGGCCAGCTCGCGCATCACCTTCAGCACCTCGCCGACCAGCTCGGGGTCGAGCGCCGAGGTCACCTCGTCGAACAGCATCACGCGCGGCTTCATGGCCAGCGCTCGCGCGATCGCCGCGCGCTGCTGCTGCCCGCCGGAGAGACGGGCGGGATGGGAGTCGCGCTTGTCCTCCAGCCCGACGCGGCGCAGCAGCTCGATCGCCTGCGCCTGCGCCTCGGCCGGCGGCGTGCCGCGCACCCGCCGCGGCGCCAGCGTGACGTTCTCCAACACCGTCAGGTGCGGGAAGAGGTTGAAGCTCTGGAACACCATGCCGACGTCGTCGCGCAGGGCGCGCAGCGACGCACGGTCGGGCCCCTGCCCCGGATCCTCGGTCCCCTTGGAGGCGAGGACGCCGCCGATCAGGATCCGGCCGCGCTGGATCTCCTCCAGCCGCGCGATGCAGCGCAGCAGCGTGCTCTTGCCCGAGCCGCTCGGCCCGATCACGACGAGCACCTGGCCGGCATCGACCGAGAGACCGACCTGGTCGAGGACGGTCTCCGTGCCGAAGCGCTTGACCACGCCCTCGGCGACGACGAGCGGGCTGCCCGGCGCGCCGCTCATGCGCGCGCCGCCGCGAGACGGCGCTCGATGCGCGCGAAGAGCCAGGCGATCGGATAGGTCAGGGCGAAGTAGGCGACGGCC
>JAEULF010000419.1 GCA_016793965.1 Alphaproteobacteria bacterium
CGTGCTCGGCCTCGAGCTCGAGGGCTTCGGGAGGGACGCGGTCGTCGTGCGCGCCACGCCGGCTCTGCTCGGCCAGGTGGACGCCCAAGGCCTGGTGCGCGACCTTGCGGACGAGCTTGCCGAGATCGGCGACGGCCTGGCGCTGCGGGAGCGGATCGACGGCATCTGCGCCAGCATGGCGTGCCACGGCAGCGTGCGCGCCGGCCGCGCGCTCTCGGTCCCGGAGATGAACGCGCTCCTGCGCCAGATGGAGGCGACGCCGCATTCCGGGCAGTGCAACCACGGGCGGCCGACCTATGTCGAGCTGAAGCTCGGCGACATCGAGCGGCTGTTCGGCAGGAGCTGAAGCGCTGCCGGCGCGCGCGTCAACTTTTCGCTAAGCCCTTTCGGGGCTTGCTATGCGGGATGCAGGAGGGACCACCATGCCGCTCGACGTGACGTTCTTCGCCTTGCCCGAGCAGTTCAAGTTCGCCGGCAAGGTCAACGCGATGGCGGTGGAGAGCATCCGCAAGGACGTGGTGCAGGCGCGCGCCGGCCGCTTCCGCATCGTCATCGAGCTCGCGTCGAACAAGGCGCTCGCGGCCGAGTTCGAGGACGAGGCGATGCGCGACAAGGTCTTCATGCAGCTCGACCGGTTCCTCACCGGCAAGGACAAGCTGCCGCAGTACGACACGCTCGACGGGCGGGTCTGACCGCCCGCCGAGCGCTGCCGAACTCGGTCAGTAGCGGTAGGCGTCGGGCTTGAAGGGGCCCTTCTGGTCGACGCTGATGTAGGCCGCCTGCTTCGGCGTCAGCTTCGTGAGCTTGGCGCCGACCTTGGCGAGATGCAGCGCCGCCACCTTCTCGTCCAGGTGCTTGGGCAGCGTGTAGACCTGCTTCTCGTACTTCTTGCCGTGCGCCCAGAGCTCGATCTGCGCGAGCACCTGGTTCGTGAAGCTCATGCTCATCACGAAGCTCGGGTGGCCGGTGGCGTTGCCGAGGTTCACGAGCCGGCCCTCGGACAGCACGATGATGCGCTTGCCGTTCGGGAACTCGACCTCGTCGACCTGCGGCTTGACGTTGTGCCACTTGTGGTTCCGCAGCGCGCTGATCTGGATCTCGGAATCGAAGTGCCCGATGTTGCAGACGATGGCGCGGTGCTTCATCTTGCGCATGTGCTCGATGGTGAGGACGTCGACATTGCCGGTGGCGGTGACGAAGATGTCGGCGACCGGGGCCGCGTCCTCCATGGTCACGACGTCGTAACCCTCCATCGAGGCCTGCAGCGCGCAGATCGGGTCGATCTCGGTGACCCAGACGCGGCAGCCGGCGTTGCGCAGGCTCTGCGCCGAGCCCTTGCCGACCTCGCCGAAGCCGGCGACGACGGCGATCTTGCCGGCCATCATCACGTCGGTGCCGCGGCGGATGCCGTCGACCAGGCTCTCGCGGCAGCCGTACAGGTTGTCGAACTTCGACTTGGTCACGGAGTCGTTGACGTTGATGGCCGGGAAGAGGAGCTTGCCCTCCTTGGCCATCTGGTAGAGGCGGTGGACGCCCGTCGTCGTCTCCTCGGTGACGCCCTTGATGCTCGTCGCCAGCTTCGAGTAGAAGCCCGGCTGCGCCTTGATGCGCTTCTTCATCTGGGCGTAGACGACCTCCTCCTCTTCGTTCTCGGGCTTCGCGAGAAGCTTGATGTCCTTCTCGGCGCGCGATCCCAGGTGGACCATCAAGGTCGCGTCGCCGCCGTCGTCGAGGATCATGTTGGGCGCACCGCCGTCCGACCACTCGAAGATGCGGTGCGTGTATTGCCAGTACTCGTCGAGGGTCTCGCCCTTGACGGCGAAGACCGGCGTGCCGGCCTTGGCGATCGCCGCGGCGGCGTGATCCTGCGTCGAGTAGATGTTGCACGACGCCCAGCGCACGTCGGCGCCGAGATGCTGCAGCGTCTCGATCAGCACGGCTGTCTGGATGGTCATGTGGAGGGAGCCGGCGATGCGGGCGCCCTTCAGCGGCTTCTTCTTGCCGAATTCCTCGCGGATGGCCATCAGGCCCGGCATCTCGGTCTCGGCGAGGTCGATCTCCTTGCGGCCCCACTCGGCCAGCCCGATGTCCTTGACCTTGTAGTCGGCGGTCTTCGCCATGGCGGAACGTCTCCTCTGCAGCCGCGCGGTCAGGGCCGGCGGGGTGGCGGGCGTGTCAGGCAGGGCGGGCCAGGCTAGGCCATGCCTGCATCAACATATAAAGATACCTTTATATGACGCGCGCTGTGTACCGGCGCCGCGCGCGGAAATCAAGTCCCTAAGCGGTCAATGACAGGGGCGACCCAGACGCGGAAGGCGCTTCCGCCGCCCATCGCCCCCTCGCAGGCCGCGTCGCCGCCATGCTTGCGCGCGATCTGGCGGACCAGCGCCAGGCCAAGCCCGTAGCCGCCGCGGTCCTCGCGCGTTCCGGTCGGCCGGTAGAACGGCTCGAAGATCCGCGCGCGCTCGGCCTCGGCGACGCCCGGACCGCCGTCGCGGACGCGGATCTCGGCACGGTCGCCGGACGGCGCCACGGCGATCGCGACCGGCGGCGCACCGTGCCGGCGCGCATTCTCCAGCAGGTTGCGCAGCATCCGCCGCAGCAGCCGCGGGTCTCCGCGCACGGTGCACGGCACGCCCGAGACGTCGGCGCCAACCCGGGCCGCCTCTTCGGCGGCGAGCGCCAGGAGGTCGACGGGCTCGACCCGGTCGAGCCCGTCGACCGCGGCGAGGCGGCTCGCGGTCAGGATCTCGTCGACGAGGGCATCGAGCTCGGCGACGTTGCGTTCGATCTCGGCGCGCGCCGCCGGCGGTGCCGCCTCGCCGATGATCGCGGCGCTCAGGCGCAGGCGGGCCAGCGGCGAGCGCAGCTCGTGGGAGGCGTTGGCGAGCAGGCTCTTCTGCGCTGCGACCAGGCGCTCGATGCGCTCGGCGGCATCGTTGAAGCTGCTGGCCAGGGCGGCAACCTCGTCGCGCCCCTCGACCGGCACGCGCGCGGCCAGGTTGCCGGCGCCGATCGCCTGCACGCCCGTGCGCAGCGTCTCCAAGCGCCGCGTGATGCGGCGGACGACCGGATAGGCGGCGATCCCGAGCGCCAGCGCGATCGCCGCCAGCATCGGCACCACGGCGCCGAGCGGCGGCCGGCGGGCCATCGGATGCCGAATGAGGACGCGCCGTCCGTCGGCGAGCGGCACGACGAAGCTGGGCGGCCCGCGGTCGCGCGGCAGGAGATCGCCGAGCGCGAAGGGTCCGCCATGCGGCGGCGGTCGGCCGAAGGACGCGATCAGCGCGCCGTCGGGTGCGAGCAGCGCGAAGTCGCCGCCGAGCTTGCGCCCGGCGCGCTCCAGCGCTTCGCGCTGGCGCTCCGGCGGCTCGCCAGGGTC
>JAEULF010000429.1 GCA_016793965.1 Alphaproteobacteria bacterium
GGCAGAGATGGATGCCGTCTGGGTCGGCTGGGCCGAGAAGGGCAGCGAGCCGCAGCGCGCCTGCGTCGGCGTCGCGCTCGACGGCTGGCATCTCGTGGAGATCGTCGTTTGGGCCGTGCGGACGGAGAAGCGTCCGGCGAAAGCGGCGGCAGGAAAGGCAGCGGGCAAGCGGCCGGCGGCAAAGGCAGTCCGCGGCAAGGCGCCGAAGGCCGCCCTCAAGCGCCGTCCGAAGCCGCTCAAGCGTCGATAGAGGAACTGCCTGCAATCATCTGATCTGACGCAGGCATCGGGGCCAGCCGTTGCTGCGCTGTTGCGCTACGGTTTGGCCGCCGCCTTGTGCAGCTCCAGGTCCACGATCTCGGTGACGTTGACGCGACCGGAGAGCAGCTGCGCTTGCAGCAGCAGCGATTCGATCAAGCGGAGCGGCTCGATGATGGCGGCCGGGTCAGAGGCATAGCGGGCGAGGCCGGATCCCAGCGCCTTGGCGAAGGTCTCCGCCTTGACCTGGCCGTAGCCCGCGTGCTTCGCGAAGTACGGCGCGGCGCGCTCCTTCTCGTCCTGCAGGTAGCGCGTCGCCGCGATATGCCGCGACAGGAACCCGGCGACTTGCGCCGGGCGCTCGCGCAGCAGGTTGGCGCGCACGGCGACGACGGCCGTGGGATGCCCGAGCATCAGGTCGCGCCCTTCGAGGACGACGCGGGCCGTCGGGTCGCTCTCAAGGATCGACGCCACGATCGGTTCCGGCACGACCGCGGCCTCGATCGTGCCGAGGCGCAGCGCGTTCCAGAGCTGGTTGAGCGGCACGCCCGGCGTGCGAAGGTCCTCCGTCGAGAAAGCCGTGTTGCGCACGACCCAGCGCTCGAGCAGCGCATGCGCGACCGTGTCGCGCGGCAGGGACGCGATGGTGATGCGGGCACCGCCGCGCCGCGCCCAGGCGCGCCTAAGGCCGCCGGCGACGTCCTCGTCGCGCAGGAAGCGCGCGAGCTCGCCCCGCGCCAACAGCACGTAGGATTCCACCTGCGCCGCCGCGATGATGACCAGCGGCTCGCCTTCGTCGCGCGCCTTCAGGACCGAACCGGGGTCGAGATAGCCCATGTCGATCTCGCCGCGCCCGATCGAGCGCGCGATCTCGATGTCCGCCGGGAAGCGGCGGGGCACCAACGTCACGCCGAGCTCGCCCAGCATGCCGGCCTCGATCATGACGTAAAGCTGCCCGGCCGCGATGCCGGCCGTATGGCCGACGACCAGGCTATTGGCGCTTCCGCTGACCGGCGGCGGCGGCTCGTTGTCGCGACGCGGCGGGCGCGGCAGCTCGCGCTCGGTGCCCGGATCGGGCTGGATCTGGAAGATCTGCGGCGCATCGCGCGGGCGCAGCGTTGCCTGGGCGGCGACATCGGTCGGGGCGAGGGACGCCGCCGACGCCAGGAGGACGATCAGACCTGCCCACGAGACCCATCGGGCTCGTCGTGCAGCCATGATCCGATCAGTCGGAGGCCGGCATTGTATCATCGTGGCCCAGCCCTGTGCGCGTGCCTGGGAGGGTGAGGCGTCCGCTTGGGTCAGGCGCCGATGGCCCCAAAGCGAAACGAATCGCTATCACCGTAGAGATGCTGCATTGCTGACCGGTTAACTCAAGAGACGCTGCCTGCCCGTGTCGTGATCCACTGATTCAATGACCTGGACCGGCCTTGCGCGACAGGCGTTCGGCGATGCCTGAAACGCCTTCGCGATGCGCGAGCTCGGCCCAGACATCATCGGGCTTGACCCCGACCGCGGCCCAGCAGACCAGAAGATGGTAGAGCAGGTCGGCGCTCTCGCCGACCAGGCCGGTCTTGCGGTCCTCGACCGTCTCGATGACGGCTTCGACTGCTTCCTCGCCGAGCTTCTGCGCGATCTTGCGCCGGCCCTTCGCGAACAGCCGCGCGGTGTAGGAGTCCTCCGGCGAGGCGGTGCGGCGCGTCTGGATGGCGGCGTAGAGGCGATCGAGCACGGCAGCCGTCTCCGGCCCGCAATCGCGCTGTGAGCTTGCTTCGTCGCCTGGCATCTCGCCTGCCGCCTCGCTGGCTGTCCAAGGCGCAGTATTAACTATTTCTGGCGGGTGCTCCAGCGGCTTCCCCGCAGGCTTGTGGCGCGAGGGGCATCAGCGGCGCACCGGCACTCCTGCCGCAGCGAGCGCGGCCTTGGCTTGGCCGATCGAGAAGGTGCCGAAGTGGAAGATCGACGCCGCGAGAACGGCCGCGGCGCGTCCTTGCGTCACGCCGTCGGCAAGGTGCTGCAGCGTGCCGACGCCGCCGGACGCGATGACTGGGACCGGCACGGCGTCGGCGACGGCGCGCGTGAGCGCGAGGTCGAAGCCCTGGCGCGTGCCGTCGCGGTCCATCGAGGTCAGCAGGATCTCTCCGGCGCCGAGCCGCGCCATGCGCTCGGCCCAGCCGATCGCCTCGATGCCAGTGGCAGTGCGACCGCCATGGGTGAAAACCTCCCACCGTCCGGGCGCCACGGACTTCGCGTCGACGGCAACGACGATGCACTGGCTGCCGTGCTTCTCGGCGGCGCGGCGCACGAGATCAGGCTCCTTCACCGCCGCCGTGTTGATCGACACCTTGTCGGCACCGGCCAGCAGCAGGCGACGGACGTCCTCGACGGCGCGCACGCCGCCGCCGACGGTCAGCGGCATGAAGCAGGCCTCGGCGGTGCGCGACACGACGTCGTAGAGGGTGGCGCGGTCCTCGTGGCTCGCCGTGATGTCGAGGAAGCAGAGCTCGTCGGCGCCGGCGGCGTCGTAGATCCGCGCCTGCTCGACAGGATCGCCTGCGTCGCGCAGGTCGACGAAGTTCACGCCCTTGACGACGCGACCGTCCTTCACGTCAAGGCAGGGGATGACGCGCACCTTAAGCATGGCCCGCCGCTCCGCCTGCGTGGCCGCCGTCGCGCAGCAGCGCCAACGCCGCGGCGAGGTCGATGCGTCCGTCATAGAGAGCGCGTCCGACGATGGCGCCGACGATGCCGGCGCCCGCACTTCGCTGCAACGCCGCCAAGTCGCCGAGCGCGGCGACGCCGCCTGATGCGATCACCGGCGTCGAGATGGCGCCGGCCAGCGTCACGGTCTGCGCCAGGTTCGGGCCCTCCAGCGCGCCGTCGCGGTCGATGTCCGTGTAAATGATCGCTGCCACCCCGACATCCTCGAAGGCGCGCGCGAGCGTCAGCGCCGAGACGTCGGTCGCCTCGACCCAACCCTGGACCGCGACCATGCCGCCGCGCGCGTCGATGCCCACGGCGATGCGGCCGGGAAAGCGCTTGCAGGCGTCGATGACGAGCTGGGGCTCGCGCACCGCCACGGTGCCGAGGACGACGCGCCTGACGCCGCGCGCCAGCCAGGCTTCGATCCCGCCCATGTCGCGGATGCCGCCGCCGAGCTGCACCGGCACGGTCGCGGCCGCCAGGATGGCCTCGACGGCGGCGGCATTCACCGCCTTGCCCTCGATGGCGCCGTTCAGGTCGACGACATGCAGCCAGCGGCATCCGGCGGCGACGAAGCGCTGTGCCTGGTCGGCAGGGTCGGGATTGTAGGTCGTCGCGGCGTCCATTGCTCCGCGCAGCAGGCGGACGCAGGCGCCGTCTTTCAAGTCGATGGCAGGATAGAGGTCGAACGCGGCGGGCGATCTTGTTTTGGTGTCGGAACGGGCCATCACGGCCTCCAGGCGAGGAAGCCAGCGAGCAGGCGGAGCCCGGTGGCCTGACTCTTCTCTGGATGGAACTGCGTGCCGATCACATTGGCGCGGCCGATGATCGCCGTGACAGGTCCGCCATAGTCCGTCGTCGCCAGGCAGTCGCTCGGCATAGCGCAGCGGAACGCGAAACTGTGGACGAAATAGGCGTGATCTCCCGGGGACACACCTTGGAGAACGGGGTGTGCACGCGCCGCCTCCCCGATATGTAGCTCGTTCCAGCCCATGTGCGGGATCTTCAGCCGGGGGTCGGTGGGACGCAGCGCGTCGACCTCGCCGGGGATCCAGCCGAAACCGGTGTGCACGCCATGCTCCAGGCCGCGATCGGCCATCAGCTGCATGCCCACGCAGATGCCGAGGAAGGGCCGCCCCGAGGCGACGAATTCGGTCAAAGCGCCAGCCATGCCGGGGATCGAATCGATGCCCTGGCGGCACTCGGCGAAGGCGCCCTGTCCGGGGACGACCACTTGATCGGCCCGGCGCACGTCATCTGGGTCGGAACTGACGATGATCGACGGCGTCGGGCCCGACTGACCCGCAGCCGCCTCCGCCGCCACGCGGACGAGCGCTTGTCGTGCCGAGCGCAGATTGCCGGAGCCGGCATCGACGATGACCACGGTCATTGCATTCTCGAAACGAAGTCAGAGCGAGCCGCCGAGCACGCCTTTCGTGGAGGGCACGGCGTCGGCCTTGCGCGGGTCGATGGCGACGGCGTCGCGCAACGCCTGGGCGAGACCCTTGAAGCAGGATTCGGCGATGTGGTGGTTGTTCTCGCCATAGAGGTTCTGGACGTGCAGCGTCAGCCCGGCCGATTGGGCAAAAGCCTGGAACCACTCCTTGAACAGCTCCGTGTCGAAATCGCCGAGCTTGGGCCGGGTGAAGGCCACCTGCCAGACGAGATAGGGGCGGTTCGAGGCGTCGAGCGCGACGCGGGTCAGGGTTTCGTCCATCGGGATGTAGGCATGGCCGTAGCGGCGGATGCCGCGCCGGTCGCCCAAGGCCCTGGAGACCGCCTCGCCGATCGCATAGCCGCTGTCCTCGGTCGTGTGGTGGAAGTCGATATGCAGGTCTCCCTCGGCCTTCAGCGTCAGGTCGATCAGGCTATGGCGCGACAGCTGCTCCAGCATGTGGTCGAGAAAGCCGATGCCGGTGGCGACGGAATAGGCGCCCGAACCGTCGAGGTCGACGGCCGCGGCGATCCTCGTCTCTTTGGTGTTCCGCTCGACGCGGGCGCGGCGGCCGGCGGCGACCGGGCGCACATCGTCCATGGCGCGCTCCTCGTCGGCTGCGGTGGCAAGCCCAGGTGGCAAGCCCTCTTGGCTGGGCCTTCTAGCAGGCGGGCGTTAACGGGTCACGCCTGCCAGGATGGCGTCCCGTTCGCTGCGGGCATGCATCAGCGGCCCGCCCGCCCCATTTATCTGCTGCGGCTTGCCCGGGGAGCAAGGCGGGGCTACCCCTCTGCCTCCCCGGTCTGCCGAGCGCGACTGGATCGCAATAGGATGGCGGACTCCACCATGGACGAGCGACAGGGCGGCACCCTTCCCGGCTGGCACGGCACCACCATCCTCTGCGTCCGCAAGGGCGGGCGCGTGGTCATCGCCGGCGACGGCCAGGTGACGCAGGGCCCGATGGTGGTCAAGGCGAACGCGCGCAAGATCAGGCGGCTGGCCGACGACAAGGTGCTCGTCGGCTTCGCCGGCGCGACCGCTGACGCCTTCACGCTGGTCGAGCGGCTGGAGGCGAAGCTGGAGAAGTACCCGACGCAGCTCGTGCGCGCCTGCGTCGACCTGGCGAAGGACTGGCGGACCGACCGCTACCTGCGCCGGCTGGAGGCGATGATGGCGGTCGCCGACCGGACGGTCTCGCTCGTGCTCTCGGGCAACGGCGACGTGCTGGAGCCGGAGGACGGTCTGATCGGCATCGGCTCGGGCGGCGGCTTCGCCCTCGCTGCGGCCCGTGCGCTGCTGCCGATAGAGAGCCTCGACGCCGAGGCGATCGTGCGCCGCGCCATGGCGATCGCGGGCGAGATCTGCATCTACACCAACGCCAACCTGCAGGTGGAGAGCCTGGAGCCATGACAGCCGCCGCCTCCCCCGCTGCCACGCCCGGCGCCGCCCCGGCGCCTGCTGCCTTCAGCCCGCGCGAGATCGTCTCCGAGCTCGACCGCTACATCGTCGGCCAGGGCGAGGCGAAGCGCGCCGTGGCGATCGCGCTCAGGAACCGCTGGCGCCGGCGCCAGCTGCCGCCGGAGCTGCGCGACGAGGTGATGCCGAAGAACATCCTGATGATCGGCCCGACCGGCTGCGGCAAGACCGAGATCGCGCGCCGCCTGGCCAGGCTCGCCCAGGCGCCGTTCCTCAAGGTCGAGGCGACCAAGTTCACCGAGGTCGGCTATGTCGGCCGCGACGTCGACCAGATCGTGCGGGATCTCGTCGAGGTGGCGATCGGCATGACGCGCGAGCGCCTGCGCAAGGAGGTGGCACCCCGGGCCGAGCTCGCTGCCGAGGAGCGCGTCATCGACGCCCTGGTCGGCAAGGAGGCGGGGCAGGAGACGCGGCAGAAGTTCAGGAAGCTGCTGCGCGAGGGCGGCCTCGACGACAAGGAGATCGAGATCGAGACGGCGGACGCCGGCGGCATGCCGAGCTTCGAGATCCCGGGCATGCCGGGCGCCCAGATGGGCATGATCAACATCTCGGACATGCTGGGCAAGGCGTTCGGCGGACGCACCAAGAAGCGGCGGGTCACCGTCGCCCAGAGCCACGCGATCCTGCTCGCCGAGGAGAGCGACAAGCTGCTCGACCCAGAGAGGGTGACGCGCGACGCGATCGCCGCGGTCGAGGAGAACGGCATCGTCTTCCTCGACGAGATCGACAAGATCTGCGGCCGGGCGGAGATGCGCGGCGGCGCCGACGTCAGCCGCGAGGGCGTGCAGCGGGACCTGCTGCCGCTGATCGAGGGAACCACGGTCTCGACCAAGCACGGCCCGGTCAAGACGGACTTCGTGCTGTTCGTGGCGTCCGGCGCCTTCCACCAGGCGAAGCCCTCCGACCTGCTGCCGGAGCTGCAGGGGCGGCTGCCGATCCGCGTCGAGCTCAAGGCGCTGACCCGCGACGACTTCCGCCGCATCCTGGTCGAGCCGGAGGC
>JAEULF010000438.1 GCA_016793965.1 Alphaproteobacteria bacterium
TTGCCGTTGCCGGCGAAGACCAGGGTGTCGAGAACCAGGTCATCGACCTTGTCGATCAGCGTCGGGTGCTGGCCGTCGAGCACCAGCAGGTCGGCGCGCTTGCCCTTGGCGATGGCGCCGACCGGGCGCGACAGCGCCTGCGCGCCGCCGGCCAGCGCGCGCCGCCACAGCGCCGCGCCGACCGAGCGCTCCTTGTCCGTCGCAAGCTGCGCGCGCTTGCGCCTGGACAGGCGCTGGCCGTACTCGAGCAGCCGCAGCTCCTCGCCGGCATTGACGGTGATCTGGCTGTCCGAGCCGATGCCGAAGCGCCCGCCGTGCTCCCAGAACATCACGCCGGGGAAGAGCCCGTCGCCGAGATTGGCCTCGGTCGTCGGGCACAGGCCGACGACGATCTCGCTCTGGGCGAGCTGCTGGGTTTCAAGCTCCGAGAGATGCGTCGCGTGGACGAAGCACCAGCGCGGGCCGACCGGCGCCTTGCGCAGCAGCCACTCGACCGGGCGCAGCCCGCTCCACGCCTTGCAGCCCTCGACCTCCTTGCGTTGCTCGGCGACGTGGATGTGCACCGGTGCCGTCGAGTCCTTCTGCGTCACCGCGAGCACCGCGTCGGCGAGCGACTGCGGCGTCACCGCGCGCAGCGAGTGCGGCGCGATGCCGATGCGGACCGTCGGGTCAGCGCGCAGCTTGGCGGCCAGGCTCGCGTGCAGCGCCAGGAACTGGTCGGTCTTGCAGACGAAGCGGCGCTGCTCCGGCTTCGCCTCCTTGCCGCCGAAATCCGACGTCTGGTAGAGCACCGGCAGCAGCGTCAGCCCGATTCCCGCCGTGCGCGCCGCGGCGGCGACGCGCAGCGCCATCTCGGCCGGCTCGGCATAGGGCTGGCCGCTCGGCTGGTGGTGCACGTAGTGGAACTCGCCGACCGCCGTATAGCCGCCCTTGAGCTGCTCGACGAAGAGCTGCGCGGCGACGGCCTCCATGATCTCGGGCGTGATGCGGCGCGCTATGCCGTACATGGTCTCGCGCCAGGACCAGAAGTCGTCGTTCTCGGGATCGTCGCCGCGCTGCTCGGCGAGGCCCGTCATGGCACGCTGGAAGGCGTGCGAGTGCAGGTTCGGCATGCCGGGCACGACCGGCCCGGCCGCCTTCTCCAGCCCCTCGCGCTGGACGCGCAACGGCGGCGCGTTCGGCGTGACCGCAGCGATCGTCCCGTCCGGCCCCGCCTGGATCAGCACGTTGCGCGCCCAGCCCTCGGGCAGCAGCGCGCTCTCGGCGAACAGTTGCAAGGTCACTCTCCGCAAGGCAGCTTCACGCCGCGCGGCCCGACACTAGCCGTGCCGGGCGCGGCCCGGAAGCGGCCCCGTGCTCGACCCGTCCTCGCACCAGGTGAGCGCATGCCGGAGCCATCCGCCGAATCCCGCCTCGACATCCTGCTGCTCGGCGGGCATCTCGCCACCATGGCGCAGGACGGGCCGGCGGGACGCGAGCCCTACGGCGCTATCCGCGACGGCGCGATCGGCATCGCCGGCCGCCGCATCGCCTGGATCGGGCCGGCGCGCGACCTGCCCGACCGACTGCGGCGCACGGCGGGCGCGGTGTTCGACCTGGAGGGTCGCTGGGCGACGCCGGGCCTGATCGACTGCCACACCCATCTGGTCTTCGCGGGCGAGCGGATCGGCGACTTCGAGGCGCGGCTCTCCGGCCGCAGCTATGCCGAGATCGCACAGGCCGGCGGCGGGATCCTGTCCACCGTGCGCGCGACGCGCGCGACGGACGAGGAAGGCCTGATGGATCTCGCCGTGCCGCGCCTGTCGCGCCTGATGATGCAAGGCGTGACGACGATCGAGATCAAGTCCGGCTACGGACTGGATCGCGAGACCGAGCTGCGCCAGCTGCGCGTCGCGCGCGCCATCGGGCACGTATACCCGGTCACCGTGCGCGCGACCTACCTGGCCGCCCATGCCGTGCCGCCGGAGCACAAGGGTCGTCCCGACAGCTACATCGACCAAGTGATCGCCGAGATCCTGCCGGAGGTGAAGCAGCTCGAGCTCGCCGACGCGGTGGACGGCTATCTGGAGCCCTTCACCTTCAACGCGGCGCAACTTCGCCGGCTCTATGCCGCGGCCCAGGCCGTCGGCCTGCCGGTGAAGCTGCACGCCGACCAACTCGGCGACGGCGACGGCGCGGCGCTCGCCGCCGAGACGGGATGCATCTCCGCCGACCACCTCGAGTACGCCAGCGCGGCCGGCGTGCGCGCGCTCGCTGCCTCTGGCACCGTTGCCGTCCTCCTGCCCGGCGCGTACCACATGCTGCGCCAGGACCGCCCGCCCCCGGTCCCGGCGCTGCGCGATGCGGGCGTCGCGATGGCCGTGGCGACGGACTGCAACCCAGGCACCTCGCCGTGCAGCGATCCGCTCCTGGCGATGAACATGGCCTGCCTGCGCTTCGGCCTGACGCCTGAGGAGGCGCTCGCCGGCATGACGCGCAACGCCGCGCGCGCGCTCGGCCTCCACGACGAGCGCGGCACGCTCGCCGTCGGCAAGGCAGCGGACGTCGCCGTCTGGGACGTCACGCGGCCGGCCGAGCTCTGCTACTGGATGGGCAGCGCCCTCACTGCCGGCGTGATGCGCGAGGGACAGTGGAGCCTCCCCTTGAAGCGCAAGCGCCCGGCTTGACCGTCGCGCCTCGACGTCAAAGCGGCCGGTGCCTGTCGATCCAATCGAGCGCAGCTTGCACTGCCGCCTGCAGCAGCGGCTTCGCCCGCTCCGCCAGGTCCGGCCGGTAGGCGAAGGGCGGCGCTTCGTCCATGTAGGTCGCCTGCGCCTGCTCGATCTGCACGGCGTGCACGCCCATCCCGGGCCGACCATAGGTGCGCGTGATCGCGCCGCCCTTGAAGCGGCCGTTCAGCACCTGGGTGAAGGGCGGCGCGGTGCAGGCCTTGAGCATCGCCTCCGCCAAGGCCATGTCGGCCGAGGCGCCATCCGCCGTGCCGAGGTTGAAGTCAGGCAATTGCCCGTCGAAGAACCGCGGCACCCGGCTGCGGATCGAATGGCCGTCGATCAGCACCGCGACGCCGTGCTCGGCAACCAGCGCGCCCAGGGTCTCTTCAAGGCGACGATGGTAGGGCAGCCAGTAGCGGTCGACCCGCGCGGCGACCTCGGACGCGTCCGGCTGCTGGCCCTCGCGGTAGACCGGAGCGCCGTCGAACGTGGTCAACGGGCAGAGCTCGGTGTTGCTCTTGCCGGCGTAAAGGACGCTGCCATCCGACGGCCGGTTGAGGTCGATGACGTAGCGCGAATGCGTCGCCGCCAGGACATGCGCGCCCATGCCGGCGGCGAAATCATAGAGCCGGCGCAGGTGCCAATCCGTATCGGGAATGCCCGCCGCGCCCGACGCGAGTCGTGTCGCGATCGTCTCGGGAACGTGCTCGCCGCAATGCGGCAAGCTGACGACGATCGGCCGCCTTCCCTCGGAGAAATCGAATAGTTTCATGGACTTGCTCCGAGGGGGACTTGTCGTTTGGCAGCGCCGCACCCTTGTAACACAATACGTCTACCCAAGCGGCTCAGCCGGTCAACAGCCGGCGATCACGGGAGGTCACCATGCAGATGGACATCGCGCCCAAGCAGAAATCCCCGATCACCGAGCGCATGAAGGCGGCCTTCGCCAAGACTCTTCACGCGGCGCGCGCGCCGCGGCGCTTCGGGCGCCGGCGCGGCGCGCCGGGGCAGCAACCCGCATTGTCGGCCGTGCAGCCGATCAGCGAGGGCGAGGTCCAGATGGTGGCACTGGCGCTGGAGCGGTTGGCCCCGGCGACAGGGCGGGCGGGGCTCTACGGCGTGCCCGTCACTGTCCGCGTGCCGGACGAACGGACAGCCAGCGTCTTCCGTGCCGCCCTCGCCAAGTCGCAGCAGAATCGATCCACGGACCGCCTGATCGAGATCCGCGTGACCGACGGCTGAGCGTCGCCGTCAGAGAGAGGCGAGAACGCCGCCGTCGATATAGATGACCTGGCCGGTCATGAAGCTTGAGGCGTCGGACGACAGGAAGAGGGCGGCGCCGGCCAGCTCTTCCGGTCGGCCCCAGCGGCCGAGCGGCGTCCGCTTCTTGACGAAGGCGTCGAACTCCGGATTGTCCATCAGCGCTTGATTCATGTCGGTCGCCATGTAACCGGGACCGATGCCGTTGACCAAGATGTTGCGCGGCGCAAACTCGACGGCCATCGCGCGGGTAAGCTGCTTCAGCGCGCCCTTGGCCGCCGCGTAGGGCGCGATCGACGGCCGCGCCACTTCGCTCATCAACGAGCAGATGTTGACCACCTTGCCGCGACCGCGCTGCGCCATCCGCCGCGCCGCCCTTTGCGTCACCAAGAAGGTCGATGTCAGGTGGCCGTCGATCACGCGCCGCCAGTCGGCCAGATCGAAGTCCAGCAGCGGCGCGCGGTGCTGGATGCCCGCGTTGTTGATCAGGATATCGACGCCGACGCCCCGGGCGTCGAGCGCAGCGAAGGCGCCATCCACAGCCGCCACGTCCGTCACGTCGAACGCGAGGGCTTCCGCGGCGAGCGACTCGTCGCGCAGCTGACGCGCTGACTCCTCCGCGCGCGCGCGATCGCGGCCGTTCAGGAGCACGCGCGCCCCTGCCCTAGCCAAGCCTCTCGCCATCGCAAGCCCGAGGCCGCGGCTTCCGCCGGTCACCAGGGCCGTGCGTCCGTCCAAGCGGAACATGTCGAGCGTCACCGTGGTTCCCTCCCCTGGCGCCGGGCGGCTCGCCCCCAGGCGCATTGCACGCCGCCAGTGGAGCAGAGCGCGCGGCCCGCTCACAAGACCCATGTCGCTCGATTGCCATACAGGTTCTTGTGTGGTAGAGAATGCCGACCACAAGATCTTTGGTTGTCTTGGTTAAACAAACGTTAATTATCCGCATGGCCTGTGGATAATTCTGGGGGACTTGAGAATGTCTGTGGATTGGTCGGACGAGCGAGTCGAGCGCCTGAAATCGCTGTGGCTTGAGGGCAAGAGCGCGAGCCAGATCGCCGAGATGCTCGGCGGCGTGACGCGCAATGCGGTGATCGGCAAGGCGCATCGCCTCGGCCTGGATTCCCGTCCGTCGCCGATCCGCCGCAGCGCCACGCCGCGGCCGGAAGCGCCGCCGCGGCGGCGTGCCGAGCCGCAGCGCGCGGGTGCCACCGTCCTCGACCTCACTGAGCGCATGTGCCGGTGGCCGCACGGCCATCCGGGCGACCCATCGTTCCATTTCTGCGGGAAGAAGACCGAGCCCGGCATGCCGTACTGCGCCGAGCACGCTGCGATCGCATACCAGACGCCGTCCTCGCGCCGCGACAGCAGCACAGGCGAGCCGCGGCAACGCGATCGGGCAGCATCGCGCTGACCGACGATCAGACGACCTGAGCGCAACGCCCTCGCGGCTGGTCCCGCGAGGGCGTTCTGCTTTGGGCGGCAGCACCCCCGGCGTTCCCGCGGCGAATCCGCTTTCCTGCCCGGCGGGCGCTGGCTAGTGTCCGCCCCCATGCAAGCCTCTCCGAACCGCGCGCCGCCGGCCGCCGGACGACGCCTCCCCGTGGCCCCCGAGGGCCTTCCCATCATCGCCGTCTTCGTCGCCGTGGCTGCGATCCTCTGGTGGATCTGGTGGCCCCTCGGCGTGATCGGCGCGGCGCTGAGCCTCTGGTGCGTCTGGTTCTTCCGCGACCCCGAGCGCGCGCCCGCCCCGCAATTCGTTGACGACCCGCGCGCCGTGATCAGCCCCGCGGACGGCGTCATCGAGATGATCGCGACGGCGCCCCCGCCTGCCGGGCTCGCCATGGACGCAGTGCCGCGCCAGCGCGTCAGCGTTTTCATGAACGTTTTCAATGTCCACGTGAACCGGGCGCCGCTCGCCGGCCGGGTCGCCGCGATCGCTTACCATCCAGGCAAGTTCATGCATGCGGCGGCTGACAAGGCGAGCGACGAGAACGAGCGGCTGGCTCTGCGGCTCGCACTCGCGGATGGCGAGTCCGTGGCGGTCGTCCAGATTGCCGGCCTGATTGCACGACGCATCGTCTGCCGCGTGAAGGAAGGCGTGGAACTTGCGCGCGGCGAGCGGTATGGATTGATACGGTTCGGCAGCCGAGTTGACGTATACTTGCCGCCTGACGCCGTCGTCAGCGTCGCGAAGGGACAGCGCGTGGTCGCTGGCGAGACGGTGATCGCTTTGCGCGGCAAGGCGTGACGCAGTCCAAGGCGCCGCCGCCGGGAACGAGGAGATCGGACGTGACCCAGCCTGAGGCTCACCTGGCGCAACGCCCGCCCCTGATCGCGTGGGTGGTCCCCAACTTCGTGACCGTCCTCGCGATCTGCTCCGGCCTGACGGCGATGCGGTTCGCCTTCGAGGGACGCTTCTCCGGCGCGATCCTGATGATCTGCTTGGCCGGCTTGCTCGACGGGCTGGACGGCCGCCTGGCGCGTCGCCTGCGCGTCACCTCGCGCTTCGGTGCCGCGCTCGACAATTTGTCTGACTTCTTGGCGTTCGGCGCGGCGCCGGCCGTCGTCATCTACCTCTGGAGCCTGCAGACCCTCGGCTCCGTCGGGTGGCTGGCGGCTGTCTTCTATACGGTGTGCTGCGCCCTGCGCCTGGCGCGCTTCCTGGCCGCCACCGAGGACACCACAAAGCCGGCCTGGATGTTCACGTATTTTCGCGGCATTCCCTCGCCCGGCGGCGCGGCAGCCGCGCTGGTGCCGATGGCCGCCACCTTCGCATGGTTCCCTGACGAGCCGGTCAGCGCGGTCCTCACGGCCACCTGGCTGGTCGCTGCTGGCTGCCTGATGATCTCGACGATCCCGACCTTCGCGCTCAAGGCCCTCCGTCCGCGCGGCGGCGCCCTTTTCATCGCCCTGGCGCTGGCCGGCGCCACAGCAATCGGCTTCCTGC
This sequence comes from Alphaproteobacteria bacterium, assembly GCA_016793965.1. GTDB lineage: Bacteria > Pseudomonadota > Alphaproteobacteria > JAEULF01 > JAEULF01 > JAEULF01. The sequence goes on from JAEULF010000438.1 coordinate 6,919, forward strand.
TCGCGCCGTTCCACACCCTGGTGATCGTCGTCTGCACCTATCTCGCGACGATCCCGCTCTCCGTGCTGCGCTTCGAACGGCAGCGCCGCCGCCACCGCGCCGGCACCGTCGAGTAGCTGCCAGGATCAGCGCGAGCGCCGCGCGACGTCCACCGCGAGGAGGACGATCGCCGCTGCCACCACCCCGCCGCCCACGAGCGTGCCCGTCGACGGCACCTCGCCGACGGCGAGCCAGACCCAGACCGGGCTGACGATCGGCTCGATGAGCGCGAGCAGCATGAGCTCGGCAGCCGGGACTGTGCGCGCTCCCATCGAGAAAAGGACGAAACCGAGCCCCAGCTGGCCGACCGCCATGGCCAGGCAGAGCGCGACATCGCGCGCCGACGCGCCCAGGCCGCTGCCGCCAGGTCCGTGCAGCACGGCGATCGCGACCGCGGTCGCCACGGCGCCCGCATAGGCGACGGTCGGCATGGAATCGCCGGCGCCGGCGCGGCGGATGAGGACGCCATAGAGCGCGAAGCCGAAGCTGCTCGCCAGCGCGACCAGCGAGCCGGCCGCCTGTTGCGCCGCGAGGCCGTCGTGGACCATCAACGTGATGCCGGCGATCGCCACCGCGATGGCGCACCAGGTCGTCGTCGTCGCCCGCTCGCCGAGCATGACGCGGGCCAGGACGGCGGCGAACAGGGGTGCGGCCCCGAACATGAAGAGCGCGTTGGCGACCGTGGTCAGGCTGACGGAGACGATGTAGCCGGTGAACGTCAGGCCCAGGCAGAGGCCCGCAAGGACGCCGATCCAGCCGACGCGCAGGAACGCGAGCGGCGCGGCGCGCCCGTAGCGCGCGACGATGATGGCGACGAAGAACAGGGTGACGAAGATCGAGCGGTAGGCGACCACGATCCACGGATCGACCGCCTCTGTCAGGCGGATCAGCGTCCCGCCGCTGCTCCAGAACAAGCCCGCGAGAAGCACGAGCGCCAGGCCTCCGGCATGGCCGCGGGGGCCGGCATTGTCGCTTCCGGCACTCGCGCTCGAGGCATTGGTGCTCGTCATGGCGGTCCTGGAACGGAGTGATCGGCGCCGGGTCTCTCGCGCAGCGCCGCGCTCGACTCCATTGCCTACCGCATTCTGCCCCGCGTCGCCAAAGCTGCCTGCGACGGCGGTCAGCCCGCCATGCGCAGGCTGCGCACGAGGTCGAAGAGGTCGAGGAGCCGGGCGACGTAGTGGTCGCGCACGGCGAACCGGTGGTCGGGATCGCCGCGCATCTGGCGCTCCAGGCTGTCGACCAGGCGGCGCAGGCGGCGCTGGTGCAGGCCCAGGCGGCGTTGCGCCGGGTCGACGATGACCCCCGCCAGGGTCGCGACCATCGTCGCGCCGAGCACGATGCCGCCGGTCACGCCGACGACGAGCGCCGTCGGCACCGCGGCCGGGAACAGCGCGAGCCACAGCGCGCCGAGGCTGCTGCCGAGCGGGAAGCTGGCGACGGCCGCATGATGCGTGATCGCCGCCGCCGTGGCGGCGCCGAGCGAGAGCGCGCCGGGCGTCACCTGCTTCAGCGCGAGCGCGCCGATGCCGAGGGACAGCATGGCGCTCGAGATCTCGGCCGCCGCGGTCCGGCTGCCGGTGTAGGTCGCGAGGGCCTCGTCCAAGCGTGCCCGCCGCGCGGGATCCTGCGCAAGCTCAGCGATCGCCTGCAGGGAGGCCGACAGCGTCGGGCCGACGCGAGGGTCGGCCAAGATCTCCTGGGCCAGGGAATCGACCGCGGATTCCCTGGGGACAAGCCGGTCGCGCTGCGCGATCGGCAGCTCCAGCAGCCGCGTCGCGGTCTGCCACTCGATCTCGCGCGCGAGGTCGGTGCGCAGCATCAGGTCCTGCCGGCGGAGCCAAGCCCCGGCTCGGCGCAAGCGCGCGCGCGCCTTGCCGCGCCCGCCCCGAGCGCTGCCGAGTGCCCGGGCGCCCTGGCCAGCGGCCTGCAGCGCGAACTGCGGCAGCGCCAAGGCGATGTTGGCCGGTGCCCGCAGCAGGTCGAGGCCGACGGCATGCCGGTGCAAGCGCAGCGCGCCGCGCAGGCTGTAGAGCTCCGCGGCGAACGCGTCGATCCTCCTGCGCCGAGCCTCGGCCCAGCGCCCGACTGCCCGGTCGACGATATCCTCGGCCGTCCGCTGGTCGATCGCAGCCGGAACGCCGGGGCCAGGCGCCGCCCCTGCAACCATTCCGCTTTTCCGGCCATCGCTCATTGCGCCATCCTGGACAGTCCTGGTCGCTATTGCCTGTCGATCCGTCTTGCCGCGGGGCTGCCATCCTGCCAAACCCTGCGGGCGCATCCAGGCCAGTCCCGGCCAAGACCTTGCCGCAGTTCGGTGCCCCGGAGAACATGGGAGCGCCATCTTGCGGATCCAAGCTTGCCGTGACATCCGCGCGCGCGACGTCGTGTCGAGCGGCGGCGAGCCCCGTGACGGCGCAAGGCCGCAGGACGCGAGCCTGTACCGGCGCATGCGCGAGGAGCAAGGCACGAACCGATGCGCAGCGTTGCAGCGATGATCAGGCGCGAAGGGTCGCGCGCGGGCGTGCTCGCCATGCTCGTGCCTCTGGCCTGCGCCATGGCGCTCGTCGGGCTTCGACCCGCCGACGCGCAGGACGCTGCGAACGGCATCGCTCTGTTCAACGCCGGTCGCTTCGTCGAGGCCCGCGCCCCGCTCGAGGCGGCCGCGACGCAGGGCGACGCAGAGGCGCAGTACCGGCTCGCCAAGATGAACGCGCTCGGGCAGGGAATGCTGCGCGACCCGCGTCGCGCATTCATGCTCTACGACGCCGCAGCCAGGCAGGGTCATGCCCTGGCCCTCTTCGAGCTGGGCCGCTGCTACCTCGACGCCATCGGCGTCGAGCGCGACTATGTCAGGGCGCGGCAGAGCTTCGAGGCCGCCGCCGCAAGAGGCGTCGTCGATGCGGCTTACCACCTCGGCTTGATGGCGCAGCGCGGCAACGGGATGCCGCGCGACCGCGCGGTCGCCGAGCAGTGGTACAGGCGGGCAGCGGAGAGCGGGCACCGCCAGGCCATGCTCAATCTCGGCGGCCTCCTGCACGAGAAGGGCAGCGCCAGCGCCCAGGACACGCAGGCGATGCTCCAGCTTCTGCAGCGCTCCGCCGAGGACGGCGACACCAGCGCCATGTACAACCTGGGCGTCCTCCATGAATCCGGCCGCCTGGGCAGCCGCAACCTCGTCGAGGCGGCGAGCTGGTACGGCTTGGCCATGGCGCACAACCACGCACGAGCCTATGACGCGTACCAGCAGCTCCTCGCTCGGCTCTCGGCCGACCAGAAGGCGCGCGCTTCCGCTGAAACGGACAAGCGCGGCGCGGCGATCAAGGCCAGGCTGGCGAACGGCAAGGCCCGCGTCGCGCCGCCGCCCGCCATCGTTCCAGGGCTAGCGGCAGCGGCACCGGCCCCGATCGCTCCGCCAGCGCCGCCCCCAGCACCTTCCGAGCCGCCCGCGGCTGTACCCGCCCCGCCCGTGGTCGTCAGCATGGCGCCCTCCAGCCCCGCCGAGCAGCGCAGGCCAGCGATTCGCCAAGCGGCACCGGTGCCGACGCCGCAGCCGCGCGCCCCTGCCGAGCCCCAACGCGTCGCAGCGGAGCCCCAGCGCGTCGCAGCCGAGCCGCCGAGGACGACGCCGGTCACGATCGACGGGCGCTTGCCGTCCCGGTCACCGGACTGACCGATGCAGCCGACGAACCAGAACCCGCGGACACGCCCGCCGATCGTGCACGAGCGCCGCGAGGGCACGGCGCTCGTTCCGCTGCCAGAAGGCACGCAGGTCGGCGACTACATCGTCGCCGGGACGCTCGGCGGCGACGCAGCCCCCAGCGCCACCGGGTTCACCTATCGCGCGGTCGAGGACAGGCGCGGCCAGCGCGCGATCCTCAAGGAGTTCGCGCCGCCGGCGCTGGTCGCCCGTTCGGGCGAAGGCGACGACGGGCTGCCGGTCGTGCCGCTCCCGGGCGAAGCGGGCGCGGCCTTCGCTGCCGCGCTCGCCGCGTTCCGCATCCAAGCCCGCGCCTTCGAGCGCGTCCGCCATCCCGGCGTGCTGCAGGTCACCGGGCAGGTCGCGGCGCACGGCACCGCCTACCTTGTCGCCGACGAGGTCGCGGGCGAGACGCTGGCAATCCTGCGCGCGGCGGGGGGCCCGCCGACCGAGCAGCGCCTCTGCCGCTGGTTGCGCGCCCTGTGCGACGGTCTCGCCGCGCTGCACGCGGCCGGCCTCGTGCATGCGGACGTCACGCCGGCCAACATCATCGTCGGGCCCGACGACCGGCCGGTCCTGGTGGATGTCGGCACGGGCCTCGCGGCGGGCAGCACG